>JAIORY010000197.1 GCA_021107915.1 Bacteroidales bacterium
AAACCATGAAACAATAAAACAATGAGACACTGATTACACCATGAAAATCTTCATAATCGGATATATGTGTAGCGGAAAGAGCACAGTCGGAAAACGACTGGCTCGAAAACTGAATTATGATTTTATCGATATGGATTTTTATTTTGAAGAAAAATATCATGTAAGTGTTGATGATTTTTTTGCAAAATATGGTGAAGATGCTTTCCGGAAAATAGAAACAAACTTACTAAATGAAATTCTTGCAAAAGATAATATTGTAATTTCAAGCGGAGGCGGAACACCTTGTTTTAATGAAAATATGAAACTGATGAAAGAAAATGGAGTTTCTATTTATCTTAAAATGTACATAAATTCATTGAAAGACCGTATCATGAATTCTAAAAAACAAAGACCATTATTGAAAAATATTTCCGAAGATAATATTGATAATTTTTTGTCAGATCATCTTAGTAAAAGAGAAGTGTTTTATCAACAAGCGGATTTTACTGTAAAAGGGGAGAATGCTGATGTTGAGGGGATGGTGGAACTGATAAAATCCCCAAAATCAAATTCCAAAAAACAAAAACTCAAATAACAAATAAATTTCAAATCTCAATAATCAAATTCCAAACAACAAAAGATTGTTTCTTGAGTTTTGGTCATTGATTTTTTAATCATTGGAGTTTATTTGAGATTTGGAAATTGAAATTTGGAATTTTATTTTATTTCCTTTTCAACAAAACCACATTCTCTACATGATGAGTATGAGGGAACATATCAACCGGCTGAACTTTTTCAATGTTATATTTTTCAACCATTAAACTTAAATCTCTCGCTTGTGTTGCCGGATTACAGCTTATATAAACGATTTTTTCAGGAGCAATATTCATAATTTGTTTGATAACTTTATCATGCATTCCTGCTCTTGGCGGATCGGTGATTATTACTTCCGGTTGACCGTTTTCTGCAACAAAATCATCAGTCAAAATTTTAAGCATATCTCCTGCGAAGAAATCTGTGTTTTCAATTTTATTGAGCTTTAAATTTTCAAATGCATCTTCAATTGCCGAAGGAATATATTCGATTCCAATTACTTTTTTTGCTGAGTCGGCTATAAAATTTGCAATTGTTCCTGTTCCTGTGTAGAGGTCGTAAACTGTTTCTTTTCCCGAAAGGTCAGCCATTTCTTTTGCAATTTTATAAAGATTATATGCTTGTTCGGAATTAGTCTGGTAAAATGAATGAGGTCCAATCTTGAATTTCAATTTCGTTCCTTTATCTTCATCTCGCAGCATTTCTTCAATAATAAAATCATTTCCTTTAAATAATTTTGCTTCAAGATCAGAAACCGAATCATTCATTTTATCATTGATGATGTACATCAAAGAAGTTATTTCCGGAAATTTGTCAGAAACAAAATTCAATAAATCATTAATAATTTCTTTTTCATCTGTACTAAAAACAACAATTACCATAAGATCGCCGGTGGTAGAAGTACGAATAATCAGGTTTCGCAAAAGACCGAGATGTTTTCTGGCATCATAAAATTCAAGACCTTTTTCGATTGCGTAATTTCTAATTGCCAATCTTATTTTATTTGAAGGTGATCTTTGAAGATAACAGTTCTCAATATCGATAATCCTGTCGAACATTTTTGGAAGATGAAATCCGAGACCATCCATATTTCTATCTGCAAAATCTATATCTTTTGAATAATCTGTTAGCCATTTTTTATTTGAGAAAGTAAATTCCAGTTTATTGCGATATAAATAAATATCTTGTGCTCCTTTAATCGGAAGTATTTCTGGAAAATCAAGCTTACCAATCCGTTGCAGATTGTCTTCAACTTGTTTTTGTTTGTAGAAAAGTTGGTTTTCGTATGACATGTTTTGCCATTTGCAACCACCACACAAACCAAAATATTCACATTTGGGTTCGGTGCGTTTGTCAGAGTATTTATGAAATTTAATTGCTATTCCCTCGAAAAATGATTTTTTCTTTCTTGTGGTTTTAATATCCACAACATCACCGGGTACAACAAATGGAATAAATATCACCTTGTTGTCAACTTTTGCTACAGCCTTACCTTCTGAACCTGCATCAATTATTTCTACTTCTTTAAAAATATATTGTTTTCTTCTTTCTGCCATTAGATTGTTTTTTTTAGTTTGCAAAGATAGAATAAAGAGTTGAAGTTTTTAAAGATAATTATATTGTGATTTAATCTGCAAAATGGAATAATTATTTTTTATACTTTTATATCTACAAAATCAATAAATCAATTGAAATGAAAAAAAACATTCTGATATTATTAATGCTATTAGCTCTTATTGCAACAAAAGCTCAAAACATACAATTACATTACGATTATGGGAAAGACAGGGGTTACCTTACTTCAACTGTAGAAATGTATAAAACCGACAAATGGGGAGCTACTTTTTTCTTTATTGATATGAATTACTCTGTGGCAGAAAATGTTGATGGAGTAAGTTTAGCATATTGGGAAATATCAAGAACGATTAAGTTAGGAAAAAATAGCCCCTTAAGTGCTCAAGTAGAATATAATGGAGGTATGGGGAAATTTTATGCTGATGAGTCTCTCGGTGCATTTACAATCAATGATGCATATCTTGCAGGTCTTGATTATTCGTGGAATACAGATGATTTTTCCAAAGGATTTTCAATAAAAACACTTTATAAAAATATTAGAGATAAAAACAATGTTTCATTTCAAATTACCGGAGTTTGGCATTATAATACTTCAAATAAAAAAATTACTTTTAAAGGTTTTGCTGATTTTTGGAAAGAGAATCAGGAATGGGATACTGATGGTGATTCAGAGACAGATATTACATCAAAATATATTTTCTTATCTGAATCACAGTTGTGGTATAATATTACTAAAAATATTTCATTTGGAGGTGAAGTTGAAATCAGTAATAATTTCATTGCAAATAATTTTAAAATTATGCCGACAGTTGCTTTGAAATGGACGTTTTGATTTCTTGATTAATAAATGAGTCCAATCTAAAAAGTCATCGGATGACTTATATTCAAAAAAACTACAAAATATTAAATTTGTGTATCAATTAAATAGAAAGTCATCCGATGACTATCAACATGAATTATTACTTTTTAGACCAGACTCATAAATATTTGTACTTTTGATAAAAAATTGTAAAATATGTTTTTTCGGATAATTCTTATTTTTCTTACTTCTTTTGTAATTTCTGTTTCAGGAATAACTCAGGAATTGACAAAACTCAGATATTTACCACATTGGTTAGCGCAAGCACAGTTTGCAGGTTATTATATTGCTAAAGAAAAAGGTATTTATGAAAAATACGGTCTTGATGTTGAAATTCAGAAAGGAGGCCCATTATACCCATCTATCAGGGAACTAAAAAATGGAAAGTGTGACATTGTTTCCATGTTTTTATCCGGAGCTATAAAAGCCAAAAACAAAGGTGTTGTTCTTGTGGACATTTGTCAATTATCAAAAAGATCAGCATTGATGTTTATTTCAAAGAAAAAATCGGGTATCACAAAACCTGAAGATTTTAACGGGAAAAAAATAGGAGTTTGGAGATCGGATTTTCAGGAATTGCCATGCGGATTTTTAAAAAAGTACAATATTGATGCTACCATAGTGCCGATTACAAATACAGTAAATTTGTTTTATTATGATGGCGTTGATGTATTATGCGTGATGTGGTACAATGAATATCATCAAATACTAAATTTTGGAATTGATTATGATGAACTTGATATTTTCTTTTTTACTAATTATGGATTGAATTTTCCTGAAGATGGCATTTTTTGTACTGAAGAATTCTATAAAAATAATAAAAAAGCTTGTCAGGATTTTGCAAAAGCTACTCTCGAAGGCTGGAAATATGCTTTTGAACACGAAGATGAGTCATTAGAATTAGTGATAAAATATATGCAGGAAGCTAATGTACCTGCAAATATTCCTCACCAGAAATGGATGTTTAATAGAATGTATGACGTTTATATTTCGGAAAATAATAAATTGAATGGAGAATTATTGAAAGAGGATTTTTTAAAAACAGCAAAAATCCTTTTAGAAAGTGGAAAAATAAATACTATACCTGACTTTGATAATTTTAACAAGACAAAATAACAGTAATAACGGAATAAAAAATATGACACTATTTCAAATTTAGAGGAATACTACAAAATGCGAAAATGATTAAATGTTAAAATAAAAATAATATCTATGAAAATGTTTACAGTAAGAAATAAGGGAATTACTTTCAAATATAGTATTTCAATTCTTAGTGTAACTATTTTGATTTTCTGCCTTTTTCTTATTTATAATTATGATATATCAAAAAAAATACTTCTTGAGAATGTTGAGAAGAATGCTGAAAATCTTACTGTTTCAAAAGTTAATGAAATTGAAGGTGTTTTAAAAGCAGTACGGAAAATACCTGAAACTCAGAAATCTATTCTTCAGAATTTTAATTATAGATCAGGTGAACTTTTTAAGTTGATGAAAATGACAGTTGAGACAAACTCAGAGGTTTTTGGTAGTTGTGTCGCTTATGAGCCATATAGTTTTTTTAAAGATTCATTATATTTTGCTCCTTACTTTTATAAATCAGGCGATTCGATAAAATATGGAAATTTGGGCAATGAAAATTATCAGTATTTCTATTGGGATTGGTATCAAATACCCAAGGAATTGGACAAAGCTTTTTGGTCGGAACCATATTATGATGAAGGAGGAGCAGGAGTAATTATGTGTTCATATTCTGTTCCTTTTTATTATAATGAAGATGGAAAACTTAAAGGAATTGTTACTGTTGATATTTCGTTAAAATGGCTTGAAAAAATAATTTCTGAAATAAAAATATATGAAACCGGATATGCATTTTTGATTTCAGGAAATGGAACAATAATAACACATCCTTTGGAAAAATTTGTTTTAAATGAAACAATTTTTAGCATTGCTGAAGAAAATAGTATTCCAAAATTACGTGATATTGGAAGAGATATGATTTCTAAAAATAGTGATTTTGTTGAATATACTTCAGTTATGACTAAAAAAGATGGTTGGCTTTTTTATGCTCCAATGAAATCTACAGGTTGGTCAATGGGAGTATTTATTCCGAGTGATGAATTACTCGCTGATTTATCTAATTTAAACCGTAAACTTTTATTAATGGGTATTCTGGGAGTTCTGTTATTACTTTTTCTAATAATTTTTATTTCTCATAAACTTACTAATCCATTAAAAAAATTAGCTAAGATCACTCAAACAATTGGTGTAGGAAATTTTAATGTAGAAATTCCTTTTTTGGCAAATACCAGTAAGGAAATTGCTCAGTTAGGAGATTCTATTACAAAAATGCAGAAAGAACTTAGAAATTATATTAAGAATTTAAAGGATACAACTGCTGCAAAAGAAAAAATCGAAAGTGAACTTAAAATAGCCCATGATATTCAACAAGGAATTATTCCGAAAATATTTCCGCCATTTCCAGAAAGAGAGGATATTGATTTATATGCTGTTTTGAATCCAGCAAGAGATGTTGGCGGCGATTTATATGATTTCTTCTTTCTCGACGATTACAGAATATGTTTTACTGTTGGTGATGTTTCAGGAAAAGGTGTTCCTGCCTCATTATTTATGGCAATTACGCGTACATTGTTAAGAGCAAAAACCGAAAAAAATATTTCAGTTAATAAAATAGTTGAAAAAATAAATATTGATTTATGTCAAGGAAATGAAAATTCAATGTTCGTTACTTTATTCCTTGGAATTTTAGATGCAAAAACCGGTATTGTCGAATATTGTAATGCCGGTCATAATTATCCATATATTCTCCGAAATGATAATAAACTTGAATGTATTAAGGAAACTCACGGAACACCAATCGGAATTTTTGAAAATATTAATTATGGAATTGGGAAATTTCAATTAGCAAAGAATGATACAATAATTTTATATACTGATGGTATAACTGAGGCAATGGATATAGAAAACAACTTATATACTGATGAAAGACTTATAAAATTACTTACAGATATTAAAGATCATAATACTGAAAAAATCACAAATACTATTGTAGCTGATGTTAAAGATTTTGTTGGAGAAGCTGATCCTTCAGATGATATCACAATTTTATCATTAACATATTATCTAAAAAAATAATCCTTTTTGTAATATGAAAAAAAATCTGAAAATAAAAAATAATATTTCTGAACTTGATAAACTTGTAATCTTTATCGAAAAAATGGCTGAAGATTGGAAAATTCCTGTTAAAGAGGTTTTTAGTATTAATCTTGTTTTGGAAGAAATTATTTCAAATATTATTTTTTATGCTTTTGATGATAAATTTGATCACGAAATACATCTTGAGGCAGATTATAATAATAATATTTTAAAGATAATGATTGAAGAAGAAGGAAAAGAATTTAATATTCTAAAAGTTCCTTTACCCGATCATCTTGATACCGGTGTTGAAAACCGAAAAGTTGGCGGATTAGGTATTCATCTAATAACAACTATAATGGATAAAATTGAGTATAAAAGAACTGGAGATAAAAATCAAACTTTTTTGTATAAGAAAATATGACAAACCAGTACTTAAAATGAACTTAAAGAATATATAAGATTAAAAGATACTAACACAAAATATGAAAGCTAAATTTATAGATCATTAAACATAAAAACATTAAAATGGAAATCAAGGAGCAAAAAATTAAAGATGTAATTGTATTAGAAATATTGGGAAGAGTGGATACTACTAATTATGGGAAATTAGAGGGGGTATTATCTGATTATATTGCAAAAAATGAGAAAAATATTATTATTGATTGTAGCGAAATGGATTATATCAGCAGTTCAGGTTTACGAGTTTTTTTAACCGGATTTAAGAAAATAAACGCTATTAATGGAAATTACTTCCTTTGCGGATTGCAGGATAATATTCAGGAAATATTTGAGATATCAGGCTTTACAAGTATTTTTAAAATTTTTACAAATCAGGAAAATGCACTCAAGGGAATTGAATAAAATCTTTATTTTCTACTTTTTTGGTTAAAAGCTATCCACAAGAGTATAGATTTTAAGATTTTCTTTAAATGTTTTCAGGTCAATTTTCTCATCCTTTTTAAAAGTAATTTTAATACTTTTTCCGGCAAGGATATCAAAATAATTATCAGAGAAATGACCTTCCATTTCATCGGCTCGCAAATAAAGATTTTTTGCAAATTTATTGGTTGATAGCTTTACAATAAAACCACCTTTTGTTTCTTCAATATTTAGCCTGATTTTAGGTTTTGGTAGTTGTAAATCTTTGATTGATTTAAAGTAAATTATGTTTTCCGACAACAGTTTATCATTAGAATTAAGCACTTCGACGTGTATTAAAATTCTGTCTTTTTCCATTCCTTTTAGGAGTTTATCCAAATTGTCTTCAAAATAAATATTACTGGAATTTGATTTGATCTCAATCATTTTTTTATTTGTCCACAAAATATTTCCATCAAAATCAATAATCGAGAGTTTAAGTTTTCCATTTATATTTTCTAGTTTATCTGAAATAATAAAAACTTTGAGCTGATTGTTTTCATCAAAATCAGGGGAAACCAAAATATTGTTAAATGCTTTTTTTACAAAATAGTGCATAGCTTTCCAATTGCCGAAATTGTCAATTCCCGACCAGGAGGCTACCGGCCAGCAATCGTTGATCTGCCAATAAAGCGAACCCATGCAAAACGGCATATTCCTACGATGTGCTTCAATTGCCATTTTAATTCCTTCGGCTTGCAATACATGATTTACATAAAGAAACATCGGGAAATCCTTTGGTTTTTTATAATCGCGGTTCATGTATTCTTCAATTGTAACATTGCCAATACTCGAACGTTGATGCGATTTCATGACTTCGGAATTAATATCCCAATCTTCTTCAGTTGCATATTTTTTTACAGAATTTAATTCAGGAAACGACTGAAAGCCATATTCAGACATAAATCTTGGGATTTCTTCTTTGTATTTCGAGAAAGGCTCTTTTGCCCACCAAACGCCCCAGTAATGATTATCGCCGGATTTTCCGTTTTCAAGCTCACCAAAACCGGCACTTGGCGATGATGACCAATATAATTTTTGGGCATCATATTTTTTTACAACATCAGGTAAAATTTTATGAAAAATATTGTCATAAGCTTTCCAAACTGTGTCAACAATATTTTGCCCTTGATTTTCGAGTACATTTTCTTTCCATCCCCAGCGGTTCCATGCCGAGAGTATTTCATTATCTCCACACCATAAAGCAATGCTTGGATGATTGCGGAGACGTTTTACATTTTGAATTGCCTCTTTTTCTACATTTTCTAAAAAGGTTTTATTTCCGGGATACATGGCACAGGCAAACATAAAATCCTGCCAAACCAAAATCCCGTATTTATCACATAAATCGTAAAAAATATCTTTCTCGTAAATTCCACCACCCCACACACGAAGCATGTTGAAATTTGCGTCAACAGCCGACTTAATTAGTTTTTCATAATCTTCGTTGCTAACGCGACTCAAGAAAATATCCTGTGGAATATAATTCGCACCTTTCATAAAAATCGGTTCTCCGTTGACCTCGAAAAAAAAGCTTTTGCCGATGCTATCAGGTTTTTGGATTATTTTAATAGTTCGTAAACCAATATTTTGATTTTTTGAAGAAAGGATTTTTGAAATATTTTTTATTTGTATTTCAATATTATATAGATTTTGATTTCCCAATCCATTAGTCCACCAAAGTTCTGGTTTTTGGATATTGAAAGGAATTTGAACTTTATTAATTCCTTTTGTTAAAGATGTTTTTTGTTCAAATGATTTTTTGGAATCAATCAGTCCAACAATATTTACTTCGTTATTTTCAATAGATTCTATTTCAATTTCTGCTAAAAGATTTGCTTTGTTTTTTGTTGATTTTTTTTGGATAATATTTATATCAATAATTTTGGCTTTATTCCATGTGTTGAGTTCAATATTCTGCCAGATTCCGCTACTCACAAGTCGGGGACCCCAATCCCAACCAAAATGATATTGGGCTTTTCGAGTAAAAACACATGTTTTTTTATCACCCAAACCTCCGAGTTGTGATTGGTCGTTTTCGGCCCCGGGAAGAAAATAGCCAAGATTTTCTCGCTTCTCAAGTCCAATTTTTATTGGTGATTCAAAAACAATTCTCAGAGTATTATTGCCAATCTTCAAGAAATCCTTACAATTCACAACCCAACTCATAAACATATTATCAGCTTTGAGAATTATTTTATCGTTTAAGAAAACATTAGCATAAGTATCAAGACCATTAAATTTCAGTTCAACAACATCTTTTTCAAAGATTTCATTATTAACAAAAAATGTAGTTTTGTACTCCCAGTCTTTTTTATCTATCCATTGTAAATTATGCTCGTTGAGACGGTAAAATGGGTTATCGATAATATTATTTGCTAAAAGATCGGTATGAACATATCCGGGTACAGTAGCCGGAAGCCAGTTTGTATCCTCAACTGACTTGAACGACCAATTATTATTGATAAAAAGTTTTGTACTGCTTTGTTCGTTATGGCAACTTATTAATCCAATAAAAATAATTAGAAGTAAGGGGAATTGTTTTTTCATTTTATTTTTGTTAGAATTAAAAAAACGAGGATGCTGTTAGACAACCTCGTTGATTAATTCAGCGATTATTTTACTTTATCAATGTTCACTAATTTATAATTAATTTTTTAGTGATTTGTTTTCCTGAAGATTCAATTGTATAGAAATAGATTCCTGAATTATAATTAGCTACATCTATTGAAAAATAATGTGTGCCGGGAGAATAACTTCCAAGCTCACGTTTATCAACAGTTTGTCCGAGAAGATTATTCAAATAAAAATTTACATTATTATTTTTTGATAATGTGAATTGAATATTCGTTAAACCTGTTGTTGGATTTGGAAAACAATTTCCTACTTCAAAATTTGCTTGAATAGAATTATTATCATCAAAACCAAGGACAAAATCTTTAAGAACTGGTGAATAAATAAAAGAATTAATTGTCGGGTCAGTATTTCCTAACCAATAATGCCATCCGGGAATGTCATCTCTTTGAAATAAAACATGTAAATATCCATCGTCGTATGAAGTAAGTACAAGGTCAGGAAACATACATTCTGACCACCAATAAATAAAATCATAATTCAGATCAATACATTCTGACCATGTAAGTCCATTATCGCGTGAAGATGTAGCCCAGATATGACGATAGTTTTCTTCTTCAAGAAAGTACTGTACCGTAACTGCGGAATAAACTACAAAAATACGACCATAATTATCTATGGCGATTTCGGGGTATGATGTAAGAGATTTATATGTAGTTGCAAAGCCAAGTAGATCATAAGATCCATTATAAGGCATTATCCAACCAATCAGATTACCGTTATCACTAAGATGATCCAAAGTATAAGAACTAACAATTGTAGTATCAAGTTCATCCATCGTTTCGTTCCAATAAATAACACCTTCAGTATATGGATATACATACAGACTTGCATCGGTAAAAATATATCTATAGCGACCCCATACAACATGAACGATACCATCGGCATCCATAGCGAGAGAAAAAGCACCGTCTCCGGCTCCATAAGTATCAGAGTCGTCAGGCATATCGCTTCCCCACGGAGTTTCATAAACTGTAGTTTTTTCCCAGTCATCACCGTTGTCAGGTGATTTCAAAATAAATGCATCCATATAATCAAATCCAACACCGAAAGCAATAGTATCACCATGAGGCTCAGCCCATACATATACTTCAGCATCTATTTTAAAGAAGGTGTCAGGGCCAAGACCATCAAAAAGTTGATTAGTGATATCCCATGTTTCACCTCCATCTAATGACCGATAATATAACAAAGCACTTTCTTGTCCATTATACTCATCACCATAGGTAATAGCTAAAAGATGAATAGTCATATTATCAGATCCTCCTGTCATTACTTTTGGCCAAACGATTCCAATTCCCTGTTCAGGGCCTGATACAAAAAATTCTTCCCATTCTCCTTCACCTTTGGTCAATCTACGTGCAACTATAATTCCAAATTCATCATTATCATCTGTTGCATGTGATACATTAACTTCACCATTAGCTCCGAGGTCAGTATAATTTGGATAGCCGGTACGTTTTGACTCCAGTCTTTCAGTTGGTTCAGCCCCCCAATTTGTTCCATCAAAATAGTTGTAAGCGGTTCCTCTATCTTCCCATGTTGCTGTGTTATTCGACATCATCCATGTAGCACCAATTGTTCCGTCATCAAACATATTAATTCTTTGTTGAATTCCGCCATAAGTTTGTACATCAAGTATGCTGGTACCAACGCTGACATCATTTTTAACTTTTTCGCCAATAGAGTAGGAAACAACTGAACCTGCCGGATCAAGTATCGGTTTCATGGCTTTTTGTTTGATCATTTGTTTTTCATAAGAAAAACCTGATTGATAACTTTGACTATATCCGTAGCTCAAAAATGCAATCAATCCAAAAAATAGTACAAGTTTTTTCATAATTTTGGTTTTGTTGGTTAATAAATAGGTGTGTAAATATATATTTTTTTTTTATCTTTTAAAAATTGATAATTAATTGTTATTGAAATAGGAAATAAGTGAATATGGGAAATATGGGAAACCTTATCCTTTATCCCCTATACCCCTTATACCTCTATACCTTTATTTCCCTTGGTTTGTATTTCCAATTTAATACCGATATTTATTCTTCCACCAAAATTTCAACCTTTTTCTTATATCATTTTCCCTTGGGTTATTTCCCGGTTCATAAAATTTCTGTCCTTTAATTTCATCAGGCATAAATTCTAATTCAGTAAAATTTCCCGAATAATCATGAGCGTATTTGTATTCTTTTCCGTAACCAATATCTTTCATCAATTTTGTTGGAGCATTACGCAAGGGGAGAGGGACAGAAAGATTTCCTGTTTGTTTAACAGTTTTTTCGGAATTTTTTATTGCCATGTATGAAGCATTGCTTTTTGGTGATGAAGCGAGATAAATTGCTGTTTGAGAAAGAATGATTCTTCCTTCAGGCCAACCGATTTTATTAATGGCATCGAAACAAGTATTAGCTAAAAGCATAGCATTTGGATTAGCATTTCCAATATCTTCGGAAGCAAGGATAAGCATACGGCGAGCAATAAATTTCGGGTCTTCTCCTGCCTCAACCATTCGTGCAAGCCAGTAAACAGCCGCATTTGGGTCGCTGCCACGTAATGATTTTATAAATGCTGAAATAATATCATAGTGCATTTCGCCGGCTTTATCGTAAATAGCAAGATTCTCTTGGATTATTTCAAGTGTTTTTTTATTATTAATGATGACTTTTTTAGAGTTAAATTCCGAATTCACGAAAAGTTCAAGAGCATTAAATAATTTTCGTGCATCACCACCTGAAATTTTTAAAAGAGCTTCATTTTCCTTTATTTCAATTTTAATATTTTTTTCTTTTTCGAGATGAGATTTTGCTACGGATAATAAATGTAGAAGTTGATCTTTATCCAGCGATTTCAAAATATAAACCTGACATCTGGAAAGTAGGGGAGAGATAACCTCAAAAGAAGGATTTTCGGTTGTTGCTCCTATTAATGTAACTATTCCTTTTTCAACAGCTCCGAGTAAAGAATCCTGCTGTGATTTGCTGAATCTATGAATTTCATCAATAAATAAAATTGCACCTCCAAAATCATTTTTTGCTCTGCTGATTACATTTCTTACATCTTTTACACCTGAACTTACAGCACTCAAAGTATAAAACGGACGGTTAAGTTGCTGAGAAATAATAAATGCCAGAGTTGTTTTTCCAACTCCGGGAGGTCCCCATAAAATCATTGAGGGGATATTTCCCGATTCTATTGCTTTGCGGAGAATAGCATTTTTCCCGATAAGGTGATCCTGACCAATATAATTGTCAAGGTTGGTAGGGCGAAGTAGTTCAGCTAATGGTGTTTGTCCGTTCATTTTTTTATTTAAAAAAATTATGTTTGGCAAATTTATGCTTATCTGAAAATCACGTATGTAAATTTTGATTTTCTCAATTTCTATCAATATAAAAGTTAGTAAGAAGATATTAGCCACTCCAAATAATCTTCAATTTTTGATATTAAATAAAAAGGTAAATTCATTAAGAAAAAATCTTTTCCTTTAATTGTTTTTACTTTATCAATTCTTAATTCGCCCGAATATACTCTGATAGCAAAATTATGCGGACATAAATCTATAAATTCCATCAATGATCTTAATCTGCCGGTTTTCCCAAGCTTAACTTCAATTGGAATAAGTAAATCCTTATATTGAAAAATATAATCAACCTCAGCATTAGATTGTTTCTTTTCTTTAATCCAGAATGTATTTTTTGATAAAGGAGAAGTATTTGCAGACATTATTTCTTGTCCTACAATATGTTCTGCAATTTTTCCTTCAAATACATTATCAATATTATTACTTGTCAATATTTGATTTTGAATACCGGCAAAGTAATTTAATATCCCTGTATCTAATAGCTGTAATTTCGGAGATTTTCTTTTGTTTTCAATCAAAGGTACTTTAACATTTGTTGTTGGGTAATTTAATTGCAACAAAAATGTTTTTTCTAAAGTCTTGAATGCTTCCCCAATATCTTTTGATTTATAATTTGATTCACCAAAACCTTCAAATTTTATTCTATCACCTGCAAGTCGTAACGAATTTTGTATGACATGCCTGATAATATGTATATCGTTATTTTTATTAGCATATTTTTCAACATCATCAAGATAAGTAGTAATAAGATTGTTAAAAATGCTTTTGATTAAAACTAAATCTTTGTTTTCCAGATAGTTCTTTACTATTTCCGGCATTCCGCCAATCAAACAATAGTCATTAAATATTTTCAGTATTTTACTGTGTCCATAATTGGGAAACGGAATTTCGTTGCATATTTTTATTAACATTTCCTCATTTGATGCCATTAAAAACTCCTCAAAACTGAAAGGTCTGAGAACTAAGTATTCTACTCTCCCAACCGGATAACTTATATTTTTGTTTAATAAATTTTCGAATAGTGAACCAGCAGCAATAACATGTATTTTGTTTATGTTTTCATAAAAGTACCTCAACAATTTTATTGCATTAGATGAATTTTGAATCTCATCAATAAATAATAAAACCGTTTTATTAGTTGTAACGGGAATATTGTGTTCCAGAAATATGATTTGAATAATTTTTTGAACATCATCATTATTTTCAAATATTTCACGATCCTTTTTAATGTCAAGATTTAAATTAATAAAAAAATCAAATTTCGTTGAAAACAATTCAACCAATGTTGTTTTACCAACTTGTCTTGCACCTCTAAGAATCAACGGCTTGCGATCCTTATTGTCTTTCCAGACAAGTAACTTATTTATTAATTTTCTTTGAAACATTTTACAAAGTAAAGCATAATATTTAAAAAATGCAACACAAAGTCAACCATATTTATTTGAAATATCAACACAAAGTCAACCCAATATTCTTGAAATAGCTACACAAAGTCAACCTTATATCCCTAAAATATTTTAACAAAATAAAAATACAACGTATTTTTATAAATTTGTAAAAAAAAGTCAATGAAAATATTAATGATATATTGCAATAGTTTTTATTATAAACCAACAATAAAAACTCTTGAAGAAGTAAAAGAAAAAACAGAAGCTAAAGAATTTAAAAATGCTTTGGTGGGATTTATTCAGGTTGAAGCGGAAGATGAAAATGACCCATCCGGTGTGGAAAAGAAATTAGTTAAAAATTTAAAATGGGCTGCAAAAAAGAATAATACTAAAACTGTTGTTTTGCATTCTTTCGCTCATCTTTCGGATAGTAAGGCTTTACCCGAATTTACAATTGAATTGTTTGACAAAGTTGAAGCAAGAATGAAAAATGCTGAATACGACACTCATCAAACTGCTTTTGGGTATTTTATGGATCTTAAAATTGATGCTCCGGGATTGTCTCTCGCGAGGATTTTTAAGGGGATATAATGACTTACATACGTTCTGATAGGATGTCTCTATGATTGAGTGATTGGCGAAAAGTGAAATAGTAATTAATAGTAATTTATTGTAATTGATTACATCAATAGTAGATAAAAAAAGTAAAACACAAATTAGCCGCACTCAAACAACTCCTTCCCCCTTTTTTTGGGGGAAGGCTGGGATGGGGGTGTTAGTTATTATTTCTTTTTCGGAAGCATAAAAACAAACGGTATTGCACCAAGTGCAAAGATTGCAGAAAATTTGAACATTATTTCCAGACTAAAAAGATCACTTAAGACTCCAACAAAAATAACTACTAAGGCATTTATTCCAAAATTAGTAGTCATATAAATGCTATTTATAAAAGCCGGTCGATCTGAATTAACATCATTAATTATCGCCAGAAGAACCGGACCTTGAGCAATCAGAAAAAATCCCAATAATATCAAAAACGGAATTACAAAATAACCATTAAGATTAAGAAATAACCACATGATAATAGGAGTAATAATTGCAAGGATAAGAAGTATTGTTCTTCTTCCAAGTTTGTCGGATAATTTTCCGGCAAAATAAACACCAAAAACACCGGAGAACTGGAAGACAGCGTAGATTATTCCGCTTAATTCAAAACTTTCGCCTTTTATCTGGGTAAAATATGTTGGGAGAAATAGTGAAAGTCCTTGTCTCATAAATGATCTGAAAAAAATAAATGCTGATAGGATAAGTAAAAGTGAAAGATGTTTTTTAATGGTTTCTTTAATGCCTGTTTGCTTTTCTATTTTTCTAATGTCATCAGAAACTTTAATTTTACTTAATTTGAAAAATAATATTACAGATGCCAGAATACTAAACGGAATAAGCCTCCATGTGCCTTCAAGTCCCCAGAGCGAAACAGCACCAACTATTATCAAGGGGCCAAGAGTTCTTGCAATTTCGCCTCCTATCATATAAAAACTCATTCCTTTTCCTAACTGATTACCTGAAGATTTTTTAATCATTACTGGTGCCGGAACATGAAAAAATGAAGCACTTATTCCCATAATAAAAAGAAGGATCGCCAACATAATATAAGATGTTGCAATTCCGAGTAAACTCATTGTAATTGCTGTAACAACAGGAGTAAAAATAACCATAAATCGCATTTGGATTTTGTCGGCAAGCAATCCAATAAAAGGATTAATAATATTCGGAGTTTTCTGTATAAATGATAATAAACTTACAAGAGAATATGAGATTCCAAGTTTTTCGATTAGCAATGGTAGGATAGGAGCAAGAAAAGAAGAATAAACATCGTGAACCAAGTGTGCTATTGAAATGCTTATCACACTACTTGATTTGAATTTTTTTGATGATGTGCTTTTGTTTATCAAGATTATTGTATTATAATTTTTGCAAAAATAAGAATTTGTATGTTTTGTAAAAATATTATATATAATTATGAAATAGTTTATTTAATCAATTCAATTAAGCTTGTTTTTTTAAGTATTTTAATTCTTTTTCCTTCTGCAAAAATAATTTCATCATTGTGTAATTCACGAATTACCCTGCAAAGTGCAGGACGGGTAACTCCAAAAAGATCAGCAAGTTTTGTTTGAGGCAAAGGAATATAAATTTCTTTTTTAATATTATTTTCAGCCAAATTCATGATGTAATGAGCAAATTTACCTTTGATAGTTTGAAAGGATAAAAATTTAATTTTTGTAGATAAGAAGTGAGTTCTGTCTGAAATAATATCTAAGTAGTTCATTAATACTGTTTGATTAAGTTGTAACATACGTAAAAATGAATCCTTGTGAAAATAAACAAGTTCAACATCGCAATTTGCAATAATATCAACAGGGTAATTATTGTTTTTACCAAACAAGAAAGCCGGTGCTAACATTCTTGGACTTTCAATATCCTCGATTTTAATTATTTTTCCGGAGAAATCAATCATTTCACCACGTACACTTCCGTGAACTATAATATACAAGCCTGTTACTTCACTATTGGAAATGATAATTGAATCATCTTTAGAATATTTTTTATTCTGATGAATAATTGATAATAATAAACCGTCTATTTCCTTTTCAGAAAGACCTTTAAATATTTGACAATTAGTTAATTTATTATACATATTTATTTTTTTGATAAAATTACTAATAATAAACACATTTTGTAATATATGTTACATATTATTGTAATAATAGCTTATATTTTTGTAATGATTTTAAATGATATAATTATTAATGAAACACAAAAGATGAAACGAGAGATTATTAAAATAAATGAAGAATTATGTGACGGATGTGGATTATGTATTCCAAATTGCCATGAAGGAGCATTACAAATAATTGATGGTAAAGCAAGGTTGGTAAGCGATTTGATGTGTGATGGACTTGGTGCTTGTATTGGTCATTGCCCACAGGATGCTATTGCTATTGAGTTACGTGAAGCAGAGGCATACAATGAAACAAAAGTTATGGCTAACATTGTGAAAAAGGGGAAAAATACAGTTATTGCTCATCTAATACATTTAAAAGATCATCAGGAACAAGGTCTTATGAAAGAAGGATTAGACTATCTAAAAGCAAATGAACAAACCTTAGATTTTGATTTAAATGAAGTAATTATTGCTGTTCATTTAAATAAAGTAACATCTTGTGATAGCGGTGGTTGCCCTGGTTCAGCGCCAATAAGTCTAAAAACAGATAGCAAACAAAATGATTCTACAGGTAGTTTGAAGTCCGAATTAACTCAATGGCCTGTACAATTTCATCTTGCTAATCCTTCAGCCGGTTATTTTAAGAATTCTGATTTGTTATTAGCTGCTGATTGTGTGGCTTTTTCAATGGGAAATTTTCATCATGATTACCTAAAAGGAAAACAACTAATTATTGCTTGTCCAAAGCTTGATAGCGGATTAGATAGTTATTTGCAAAAGCTGATTCATTTAATTGATCACGCAAAAGTAAACACAATTACAGTTATGATTATGGAAGTGCCTTGTTGTGGCGGATTAGTTAAATTGGTAAAAACTGCTACTGAACAAGCAGGAGGAAAAGTACCGGTCAAATTAATTGTTGTTGGTATTAAAGGAAATATTTTACAAGAAAATTGGATTTAAAAATAAGTAAAATGATAATAAATAAAATTAATAATTCGGAAAAGAAAAATAATCCTCATGATATTGATGTCAGATTATTATATAATAAAGATGTAGCACAGGCTATGCATATTACACTTCAGCCTGGTGAGAGTTTAAAACCTCATATTACCCCGGTTGATGTGTTTTTTTATATCCTTGAAGGAGAGCCTACAATTTTGATTGATGAAGAAAAACAAATTGTACAAAAGGATTGTCTTGTCGAAAGTCCAAAAGATATTCCTCATTGCATTTATAATTATTCGAATAATGTTGTAAGAGTTTTGGTAGTAAAATCACCAAAGCCAACAAAGGCAACAATAATGTTATAAAAACTAAGCAGAAAATACTAAAAAACAGTAATTGCTTAAATAGACTTATTTAAAATAGTAAATGTTATTAAATAAAATCTATTAAATTAAATTTTAAATGAATGCAATCATATATATTTGTAAGTTACTATTAATGCACTTTAGGTTTTATGATTAAAAAAATTACAAAAGTTTTAATACCACCTAAAAATTGGAAAATTCCTGTAATTATTATTCTTGGAATATTCACAGGTTTAGGAATCTATTCTGTATATTTATCAAAAGCAGGGTCGTATTTGTCCGATGATCCTCAAGCATGTGTAAACTGTCATATCATGGCTCCCCAATATGCTACATGGAATCATAGTTCGCACAGAGAGGTTGCTAATTGTAACGATTGTCATGTTCCTCATAATAATATTTTTAATAAATACTATTTTAAGGCAAAGGATGGTCTTAATCATGCTACATTATTTACTATGAGAGCCGAAAGACAAGTAATCTTTATTGGTAATGCGGGCAAAAAAGTAGTTAAAGACAATTGTATCAGATGTCATAAGGAACTTTTTGATCAATCGAAATTAATTTCACAAACAAAAGGCAACTATCTGGTTCATAATACAGATAGAAAATGTTGGGAATGTCATAGAGAAATTCCTCATGGT
>JAIORY010000183.1 GCA_021107915.1 Bacteroidales bacterium
CCAATTGTTTTTCAAAATGACATACAGAGAATTTTGAATTTTACAATGGTAAATGCCGATATACAATCAAAGGAGCAGTTAGAACGAAGTGAATAAATGCGACATTTTGATTGATAATCGGTATTATACAATAGCAACACAATGTTATGGGCAAGATTATAAACCGCATGTAGTCAAAAATAAACTGATTTTTTTATTAACTAAAATAAACAAAAATTGAAATGGAGACCAGAGACCACTTAAAAAACGGGGCGTTACCGAAAAGCCAAATGAGTAGGAAAATTAAAAAGAAAAAATTATGTATTGGTATTTAAAAGTTTTAAAACAATATGCTGACTTTAAAGGTCGAGCAAGAAGAAATGAATATTGGATGTTTGTTTTAATCAATATGATTATTTCTGTTATAGCTATAATTCTTGACAATGTTCTTGGAATTGAAATTGAAATTACTGGATATGGCCCGATATTCGGACTATATTTATTAGCTGTAATTATCCCTAGCATAGCTGTTGTAGTACGAAGGCTTCATGATACCGGGAAAAGTGGTTGGATGATATTAATCGCTTTAATTCCGTTAATTGGAACAATTTGGTTATTAATATTATTATTTACAGCAAGCAACCCGGAAGAAAATGAATATGGTACAAACCCTAAAGACATTCAAAGAGATGATACTATGGCAGAGGATTTGATATTAATTTATATTGTTTGGTCGTTTTTAAGTCGAATTTTTTGGATAATTCTCCCAAGAATTAATGATGATTTTTTTCATTCTTTAACTTATGAAGTATCTCAAAAGTATATGACCTTAATTTGGGTTATAATACCATTATCCTTTGCATTTGCTGTAAAAAACAAACCAAAACAAATTATTGTATTTATTCTTGCCGGACTTCTACTAATTGAAAGCCTGTATAATGTAACAATGTATTTCATGAAATAATTGAAAATACAGAAAAAATATTTTGCAAATTATTCAAAATTAATTGGAAATCAAATTTTGGATTTGATTGATAATTATGACTTTTTATTTTGCAAAATATTTTTATTTCAGCGTTTGCCAATGTTCCACTAAATTTGTAGTAATAACAAGATACATTACTAATCAAAATGCGCTTTAAGTTCGTTTCACTTCTTAAAGTATTTTGATTACGTATCGGCCCCGAAAAAATCGGGACTTACAACATTAGCCATTGTAAATTTCAAAAAAACACGACTGTCATCCTGTCACACACAAAATATAAAATATTACATCTCAGTACGCAGGCTTATTTATCTAAACTTTTACTTTAACAAGAAATCAATATCTTCTCCCACTTCAAATTCTTTAGGTTCCTGACCAAATTTAAACAACCTAAGAGGTTTTTTACCTATCAATTTTATCGAATTTCCTTCAATTAAAAAGGAAGTTGCTTCACGTAAACCGGCAACAAGAATATCTCTGTTTACAACTAAAAATTCCTCAATTCTTTGCTGTCTGGTTTCCCCTCCATGACCCTCAGGATTTGCATCAAGATAATGAGGATTTATCTGAAAAGGTATCAGGTTTAAACAATCAAAACTTTCGGGTTCGATTATCGGCATGTCATTAGTTGTTTTTAATGAAGGGCATGCAACATTAGATCCTGCACTCCATCCCATATAAGGTATTCCATCAAGTGCTTTCTCGCGAATTGCTTTCATAATACCTGTTTTATGCATCATATACACCAAATGAAATGTATTCCCCCCTCCTACTGCTATTGATTCCGCTTCATTAACTGCTTTTACAGGATCATTTTCTTTATGTATAGAATAAAGTTCATAACCTAATTCCTTAAAAACTCCTGCAACTTTCTTTTCATAAGCATCATACGAGCTTTCAATACTTTCTTCAGATAATCCTACGCCGGCATAAGGAATAAATAATATCCGCTTTACTCCTGTTGATTCGAGAAAATCTGTTATTTGATTTCTTGGCCACGCCAAATATTCTTCACCGTAATTTGTTGAATTACTGATTAGTAACAATCGTTTTTTCATAAGTATTTTGTTTTAAATTAATTAATCAAAATTATAAAATATTTTGTAAGCAATTACAACTGAATTACTATTAATTACTCCATTACTGAGCCTTTTCCAAAAAGTCAAAAAAATAAAAATGCCACTAAGACTCCAAAACACTAAGATACACAAAGGATAAACAATCAACTCTTTTACTTAGTGAATTCTTTGAGTCTTGGTGTCTTTGTGGCTAAAATTACTTTCCGGAGTGAACTCATTACTTCATCATCATTCCATTATTCCATTATTCCATCATTCCACTACTCCATCAATCCTATCATCACTTTTTACCACCTTCATTTTCTGGTGAACTAAAAAGTGTTGCAATGCTTTTCTTTCTCCATTCATTTCTATATGCCCTGCAGTAATCTTTAAACCATTTGTTTTCCAAAATCTTATCTGAAATATTTTCTCCGGGACTTTTTTCAGAATCAGAAGCAAAATCCCTTTCTGCCATTTTTTTTCCAAGTTCTTTTTGTTGTCCTTTTATTAATGAAGACGGAAATCTCCGTTCATAAAGCACTTCAAGAAGCTCTATAGATGACAAATACTGTCCGGTTTCGTTATAATAATTCAATGTGTTAATTATCAGTTGAGTATTATTTTGACCGAAAAGAAATTCGTAAAACGAAACATGAATTATTCCAAACTCATTGATATAGAAATCATTATAATAAGTTCCAATCTCCCTATACCTATCAATAACACTTGTTAATCCTTTAATAAAAATATCTTCTATAATATTTTGCATCATTTTCTGATAATTAATAGCAGGAAGATATTTATTATATTCATTTTGTGCTTCAGCAACAGATAAGATACATTCAGATGAACTATTTGAAATATTTATAGCTTCGATAAAAAATCCGGCTGCATTCAGATAATTTTGTTGCTCAACTGCATCTTGTCCTTTAATTAGATTAGCTTTATAATTATATTTCAGACTTTTACATTTCGTTTCATCTATCAATTCTTTAAGTTCACACAAGGCATTATTGATATCCTGCCTATCAAGAAAAGCATATTCTTTTTGAAATTCAAGAGAGCTTCGATATAATTTTTTTGCCTGATAAAACTTATTATCCATCAAAAGCATCACGGCATTATACACCTTTTGCATTATTAACGAACTGGCTGTTCGCTCTATAAGAGAATCAATTTGAAAAATAAGTCTTTGATTATTTTTTCCAAGCTTTTTAGCTTCATGCAGTTTTGTTAAAGCATCAGAAAAATTTTCCTGAAAAAACAAAGCTCTACTTTCATTGATTGCAGATCGGCATTTTGAAAATAACTTCAGCATTCTTTTGGCAGCAGTAGTTTCTGTAAATATCTTATTTTTCTCAGGATTATTGTTTATTTCAATTTGTTCATTTGCAGAAATACTTCTATTTGCTCCGGTTTTGGAACTTTTCAATTCGGAATATAAACTTTCGGAAAAGCGATCATACATATTGGTACCACTCAATTCAGAAGCTTTAGAAAAATTTCTTACAGCTAATTTATAATTTCCGTTATTATTACTCTCAACACCTTCATTATAATATAATTCAGCAAGTTTATTATACGCAACTTCAATTTTTTGAGGACTGTTTATAAAATCCTTATTTCCATTTTGGAACTTTTTTGCACGATCGAGATACTTTTCGGCCATCTCTTTATTTTCAATACTAATCGCTTTGTTCGCAACTTTTATAAAGGAATTATAAATACCATATTTAGCATTTGATTCTAATAAATTCAATTTGTCAAAATTTCCCAGATAGGGTATTCTAAGAGCCAATTCCCTGGCATTATCAAGAATATCAATAGCTTCGTTATATCTTTTATCAGCAAGAAAATAATTTGCACTCAGTAAATAATCATCAAATAAATAATTTGCAAGATTATTTAATTTTTTACGAATCAATAATGGCGATATTATAGCATTACCATACTTTGCAGCAACTTCTGCAAAATCACATACATCACTTACAGTTACTTTTTGTGATGCAAGATTATAAAATGAGGGAGTAAAAAAATGATTTACCTTACGCGATAATTCAATATAATATAACTGACGACCTATGTAATTACTTGATAATTCATTAATTTCAGGAAAAAGAGAGGTTGTGTTTCCTGAACTCATCAACATATTTAGCAATGTATTTATCCTAATTATCTGAAGTTGAAATATGTAAAGTTTTGAAGTAAATTTTACAGGATCAAAATCATGCAACCCTAATTTTCCTGAAAAATTCTTCGATAATAGTTTTCTCTCTATCTGTTTCAACTCAATCCGCTTAAAATAATTACTAAAGATTTTATCAGGATTTTCAATATCAAAACCGGAAATATAATTCAAAGTGGAATCAATAATAGCTACTGAAGCATAATAATCATTAATAAGAAATATTTTATCATTGAAAATATCTTTATCATAATCATCATAATAAAAGCTTACATCCTTGATTTTCAATAAATAATTCTGAGTTGTATTAATATTTTCAAAAGAAAGATCAGGAACTTTTATTTTTTCAGTTTTAATATTAATATTTGAATATGTACGACTTGCAATAATATATTTATCAGAATATACATCAACAACAAAATTCATTGTTGAAGGTTTCAATTCTGCCGAAACATTAAATCCTTTATAATAAACATCTCCTGTACAAGGTTTTGTAATTATTTCGATTTTAGCATTTGAATAATTTTTATTTTGTTTGAAAATAACTTTATTAACCTGATAATTAAAACTATAAGAAAAACCTGTACTGGTTGAAGTATTTCCAAGAGCTAATTCGTGAAGAAAATAGTTTGAAATAGATTGATCTTTATGCGGATAAAACTGACCATCAAAAACATAATTTTCATCAGTTAGTTCCGAAAAAACAATAAAATTTTGAGAAACGAGAAATAACGAACTGAAAATATAAAACAAAAAAAATATAGTAAATCGTTTTCCCATAATTGATTTTGAGGTATTTTCAATAACTTTAGGCACTTCCAATACCGGGCTTTACCCGAGCATCCACGAAGCTTTGCTTCGGGACTTTAGTTCACTTTAAGTACTTATTTTAGTGCCCAAGACAAGACTCGAACTTGCACGACCTTGCGATCACTACACCCTGAATGTAGCGTGTCTACCAATTTCACCACTTGGGCAATATGTTCTGAAAGAAAAAACGGCTGATTAATCATCAACCGTCACCTTATCTTTCTGTGCCCAGAACAAGAATCGAACTTGCACGTCCTAAAGGACACATGGCCCTCAACCATGCGCGTCTACCAGTTCCGCCACCTGGGCTTTATGCGGCTGCAAAATTAAAGTTTTTTTTCTTAATAATGCAAAATTTATTTAAGAAAAGTTTGGTTTCGGGTTTTTGGTTTTGGGTTTTGGGTTTCGGGTTTTGGGTTTTGGGTTTTGGGTTAGTCAATTACTTACTACCTTAGCTTCAAACTTGAAACTTGAAACTCGAAACTTTAAACTCAAAACTATTCTGTTTCGGGTTAATTAATAATTCCTATTTTTGTAAGACAAACAATTAAATCCAAAATTTATGTTCACAGAAAAAGACATCTCTCAATTCGATTCAAAAAACATTAATATTAAAACAATTGATAAGCAAATAAAAAATTTCAAGGAAGGTTTTAAATTTATAAATTTACATGCCGCTGCTACAAAAAATAATGGAGTAATTGCATTTAATGATAAGGAAATAGAAAGGCTTATTGATTTATATTCAGAAGAAAGCAAAAAAAGAAATGTTTTAAAATTTGTCCCTGCATCCGGTGCAGCCAGTCGCATGTTCAAACATTTATTCGAGTTTATCGAAAATTACAAAGGTACTGATGAAAATTATAATCAACTTATCAGCGACAAGAGTTTTAATTCGGTTTATTACTTTTTAGAGAACATCAGAGACATTGCCTTTTTTGATGATCTTAAACAAATTATGAGCAAAAACGGATATGATATTAAAAAATGTCTTGCCAACAAAGATTATGTTACAATAGTAAAATATCTGCTTAATGAAACCGGGTTAAATTATGCCCAAAAACCAAAAGGATTGCTAAAATTCCATAACTATCCCGAAGGCTCACGAATGTCGATAGAAGAGCATCTTGTGGAAGGAGCCAAATATTGCAAAGACAAAAATAACAAAGCATTCATCCATTTTACTGTCTCTCCCGAACATAAGGAAAGTTTTATTGAACAGATTAATATCGTAAAAAAGAAATTTGAGAAAAAATTCAATGTTGAATATATTATTTCATACTCAGAGCAAAAGCCATCAACTGATACAATTGCTGTTGATTTGGATAATAAGCCTTTCCGTGAAACAGATAGCAGCATTTTATTTCGTCCCGGAGGACATGGAGCTTTAATCGAAAACCTGAATGATATAAAAGGTGATATTATTTTTATAAAAAATATCGACAATATTGTTCCTGATAAATTGCGAGAACAAACATATATCTATAAAAAAGTAATTGCCGGATATTTAATTGAACTTCAAACAAAAATTTTTGAATACCTACATTTACTTGAAAATAAAAACATCGACCAAGCTAAATTAAAAGAGGTTATAACTTTTGCAAAAGAAGAACTTAATATCGACATTAAAGAAAACTTCAACATACTTCCCAAAAAGGAAAAAACTGAATATCTTTTCACTAAATTAAACCGACCAATACGTGTTTGCGGAATGGTGAAAAATGAAGGAGAGCCCGGCGGCGGACCTTTTAAAGTCGTGAATTCTGATGGAGATATTTCTTTACAAATAGTTGAATCCTCGCAAATTAACTTCGATATAAATTCTCAAAAAGAAATTGTTGGTAATGCAACACATTTTAATCCGGTTGATCTTGTTTGCGGTGTACGAAACTACAAAGGAGAGCAATTTGATTTAAGAAAATTTGTCGATCCTGCTACCGGATTTATTTCAATAAAATCGAAAAACGGTAATAAGCTAAAAGCACAGGAATTGCCGGGACTCTGGAATGGAGCAATGGCAAACTGGATAACAATTTTCGTAGAAACACCGATTATTACTTTTAATCCGGTTAAAACTGTTAATGATCTGTTGAGAGAACAACACCAGTAGAAAAATGATCTAAAATAAAACCAAAAGACCGTTTAAAAAGTTTCAAAATGTAAAAATTCACTAATCCTTATCTTTGTGTGCCTTTGTGTGTACTTCGTGTTCCTTTGGTTCAGTTCTTAATATTTTACCACAAAGTTACTCAAAGGGCTTCACAAAGTATCACAAAGACTTTTTGGACATCCTCCTGTTTTTTAAATATTTTGAATATTACCTGTTTTTGGAAACGCATAAGTAGTAACAACAGCAACAATTCCAGCTACAAAAAATGTAAGTATTCTGGTAGTGATTACCTTTTCCATTCCGGTACTAATCCATATTATTGTAAACGACATTCCGGCAATAATCGTAAAAAGAGCTGCTTTGCCATGATATTTTTTCCAGAATAAGCTTAGAAGGATTACAATTGAAAATGTACCTCCAATGCCCGCCCAAACGTAGCTAACAAGAGTAAAAATTAATTCTGAAGACAAATAAGCCAGTACTAATGCTATTGCAGCCAAAAATGCTGTAATAATCCTTGAACGAAATAATACTTTATTTGGATTTTTATTCTTGTTCTTCATTAAAGGATTGACGATATTTTCGGATAATTCAGTTGATGATAAGATCAATAATGAATTTGCAGTAGAAGTCATTGCTGCAATTGCTCCTGAAATTAATATTGCTGCAATTACAGGTGGAAAAATCTCTAAAATAACAGCCGGCATAACATATTCTCTGTCAGCAAAATTATTCGGACCAAATATTGCAATTCCAATCCATCCTAATGACAAAGCTCCGATATATGCAAAAACCGTCCAGATGATTCCAATATTCCGTGCTTGTTTAACTTGCTTAGCATTTTTAATTGCCATAAATCGAGTACTTAATTGTGGCTGTCCGCCGAGAAATCCAAAAAACCAAGAAAATCCTCCGGCAATAACAATTCCTGCGGCAAAGCCACTTCCGGCACCATATATTGAAGTGTATGATGGTCCGGCTAATTCTAAAGCTCCTGAAATTGATGTAGCAAACATATCAGGATGATTTGAAATATAAATAATCCCGACAATTGGACCTACAACAAGTGCAATAATCATAACAATTGCCTGAATCACATCAGTATAAACCACACTTCTGAAACCTCCATAAATTGTGTAAGGAACAATTATTAGTGCAATAATAAACATGCCAAGCCTGTTATCAAGTTGAAACATTGTATGCAAAGTTTTTCCACCACCAAGAAATTGCGCACCTATATAAAAGAAAAAGAAAAACACTATTGTAGCACTTCCGACAATACGTAACCATTTTCCCATCTCACCATGCTTTTTTGCAATAAACTCCGTGAATGTAGTTACATTATATTTTTCGGCAGCATCGCGCAATCGCCACGATATTGCAACCCATGCAGTAATAATGCCAATAACACAACCTATTGCTATCCATATTTCAGTTAAACCCGTTGCATAAGCTGCTCCCGGCAATCCAAGTAATGCCCATGAAGATTCACCTGTAGCACGCTCGGAAAGAGCCGCAACCCATCCGGGAAGCTGCCGGCTCGCAATGGCATAATCCGCATCATTTTTTACTTTTCGTCCCTGATATATTCCATATAATATTATTATGGCTGTATAAGCGACCATTACTACGATTAACTGAGTTTGGTAATTCATTTTTTATTTTGAGTTTTGGATTTCAAAATCGTTTAGTGTATAAGTAGTACTGGACTTTAACACACAAAAACATCAGTAATAGCTTATATTGAACTGGCTTTAATAGTTAATATTAATTCCATCTAATATTGATAATAAATCAGGAAGTGTTTTAACTTCTAAATCTAATATATTACAAATCTGGGGTATCTTTTTAATAAATTTATTGTCATTTTCAGTTGAAGTTTCTTCTGTCACAATAATAACACCATCTTCAAATATTTCATTAGACTTCTTGTAATCTAATGAGTATAGAATTAATTTTGCATCAGCGGATTGTAAAAAATGATTTTTCATATTCTCAAACTCAGTAGGACTTAATTTATTTTTTACAGAACCATAAACAAATTGGTTTTCGAGTTGATTGTAAAATTTTTTTGTTGGTAATAAATTACTTGTGTTTACTTTATTTTTCTTATCATTGATATAGTCCAAAGTTTTTATCACTATACCTTTTGAAGTATATTTACATTCTTCAACAACTTTGTCTAAAATGATAATCTCTTTATTCAATATTTTCTTTTTAAAAAAATCAAAAAGAACATTTTTATCATCAAATGGTAAGTAATAACGAACCAAAGCTAAAAGAGAACTTGTATCTATTACTACTTTCATAACAAATATTTATCAAATTTATTAGGATTAATGTTTAATCGTTTGCAAACTTCATATTCATTTATTATTCCTTCGTGAAAAGCTGTTTGAATTGTAGAAATTAGAAGTGGTGATTTTATTGGTTGTGGTGAGGCACCACGACGTTTAACACCCATTTCCTTTTCCATTTCATTTTTTAGTTGATTTTCTTCATTTTTTCTTCTGAACTCTTCATCAAATTCAAATTTAATATGCTTATAATCATCTTTTGATAATTTATTGTTATATAATAATCTTGTAAATAATGCTAATTTACTTAAATGAGAATTATGTGATATGGTCTCAATTAAACTAAAATGAAAATCATTTTGGTCTGATGCTTTTTCTATATTATCCATTACAACACCATATTTCCCAGCTAAAAAGTAAAAAGCAAAATCATTACACCATCTTTCAACCGTACTAAGATTTTTCTTTGCTAAGTAATTAAAATCTAATTTTTCAATTTCTTCTTCATTGATAAGAAAATGTCCTAATTCGTGAATTAGAGTAAATATTTCTCTTCTAAATGCTTTTTGATAACGTTTAATAACAATTACATTTGGACTTAGAAAAAAACCGTCAATATTAGCTGTTTCTTTTTTATTCCATGTCTCAACAAATTCAAAAACCAAAATATTATTTTCGGCAAACTTTGATATTAATAACTTTAAAAATTCTTTGTGATTTTGTGTAAAATCTGGATATAAAAAATTTCTAATTTTTTGGGCAACATTTTTTGGATTGTCGTTTGTTGAAAAAACGGGTATAGTTCTTGAATTATTAATTTCAGCTAACTTAGATATTGCTGAAAGCGATATCTTTATCTCTTCAAATTTATTTACTATTTTTTTTGCACTAATATTTAATTCGGAATTAAAGCGCTTTTTTCTAAAAAAAATACTTGCTTCTTTGGATTTAGTTAAGTTTTTTGGGTCTAAATAAAATGGCAATCCCTTATTGAAAATTTTATCTATTTTTTTTAAGTAACTTATTTTTATTGTATTAGAAAATATATCGTTTTTTGTAATAGGATTTTTCACCCCTTTGCTAATCATAACAAGAAGTTCATCTATTGAAATTTTATACAAATTCAACAGATATTTTAATCGTAATATGTTATATTCAATTTTCAAGAAAATTAATTAATAATTTATGCAAAGTTAATAATTTAAATTTATTCTATTTTTGTAAAACATATTTTTGTTATGAGTAGATTAAAATTTATTGAAAGAAAAGAACGCTTAAGATTTACAATCACCGGTAAATTGATAATTCTTTTTTTTATTATTCTGATTTTTACATTGATTTTTAGAAACATAAGCAGTTTTCTTTCGGTTAATGATCCAATAAACACCAAACTACTTGTTGTTGAAGGTTGGCTACCTGATAAAGTATTAGAAAGTGTAATGGCTGAATTTTATGAAAAAAATTATGACAAATTAATAATTACCGGCAAACCAACTGAAAGAGGATACTATATTTCGGAATATAAAACATCTGCTGATATTGCACAACAAACTCTTATTGCATTAGGTTTTGATAAAAACAAAATCGAAAAAATAGCAATTCCAAGAACAATCACAAAAGACAGAACTTATGCCAATGCTGTTTCTCTGTTTTACTACCTTAAGAAAACAAAAAGCAAATACACATCATTCAATATTTATACTCTTGGTTGTCATTCGCGTCGTAGTAAAATACTATTTCAAAATGCCTTTCCAGAGAAATTCAATATTGGAATCATTTCAGGAAAAGACGTAAGTTATGATGATAAAAAATGGTGGAATTCCAGCCGTGGATTCCGAACGGTTACCGGTGAAGCATTAGCATATTTATATGTTAAATTGTTTTTTTCTCCTGATAATGAAACAAAATTGAATCAAATTATTGATGGATATTATATTGATAAAATAAATGAACACAGAAGATCAATATTTCTTGAATTCAAAAATCCTAATACTTCTCCAATTATCCTAAAACAAATTGAAAAATTTACAGGACTAAATTATTTTGATATTAATCCTGATTATAAAATAAAAGGAGTTTTTAGTATTGATACTTCTACAAGTATTTTTAAAATGAAAACAAGTACCGAACGTCTTCCGGAATATAGAAAATATGGATCAATTGAATTTAATATTGATACAAACCATTTATCGTTAAACGTTTATCAAAATATTAATCTCACAAAAAACCCTGAATTTAAAGATTATTTGTTTATTCCTTTCCGTGACTACACTTGCGGTGAAGAAAGCTATGGTGGGGGCAGATACCTTGATTTTCGTATTCCACAAACCGATACTGTTATAATTGATTTTAATTTAGCGTATAATCCATACTGTGCATATAATAATAAATATTCCTGTCCAATTCCTCCTGACGAAAATAAACTTGGTATCAGGATAATGGCAGGCGAAATAAAATTTGATCAATAAGTTATTTGTTTCCTTAAAGAAAAAAAATGGTTAAAGAAAAGGCAAAATACAATATCTCACTTCTATATATTGAGGACGAACATATACTTCGGGATGTTTATAAGGAAATCTTAAAGAACCGTGTAGATACATTATTTATCGCGAAAGATGGTGATGATGGTTATAACAAATACAAACAATACAAGCCGGATCTTATAATTACTGATATAAAAATGCCCAAAATGAATGGGCTGGAAATGATTAAACAGATCAAGGAAGAAGATACAAATGTCAGGATTGTAATTATGTCGGCATACGGTCAACCTGAATTCTTTATGGAAGCTATTGATCTTGGTGTAAAAGGCTTTCTTCTTAAACCTGTAAAAAACGAAAAACTTTTTTCCGTAATTGAGGAAATGTCAAAAGAAATTCTTCTTGAAAAGAATTTCAAAATTCAAGCTGAAAAACGAATTAGAGCAGAAAATGACTTAAAAAAAAGTGAGGCTATTCTAAGATCCGTTAGTTATGCTGCCGAGCAATTTTTAAAATTAAATTTCGGTGAAGAAAGTATTTCAATGGTTTTAAAGCATTTTGGAATCTCAATGCAGGTAAGTCGTGTTTATATTTTTAAAAATCATTATAATGATAAAAACAAGCTTTTAGCAAACCAAAAAAATGAATGGACCAATAATAATATTGAACCACAGATAGACAACCCTGAATTACAAAATGTTTCATTTAAAGAATCAGGATTTGAGAGATGGGTAAATTATTTCAGAAAAGAAAAACCCATATATGGTTTAGTAAAAGATTTTCCTGAAAATGAAAAGCCATTGCTGTTATCACAAAATATAAAATCATTAATTACTGTCCCAATCTTTGTAAATAATAATTGGTGGGGCTTTATTGGTTTCGACGATTGTAAAAATGAAAGAATATGGTCACCTTCCGAAATTAAAGCTTTATATGCTGCAGCAAACATTTTAGGATCTGCAATCTACAGAAATCAAGTTGAATTAATACTGCATGAATTAAATCTTAATCTTGAACAAAAAGTTGAAGAAAGAACCCATAAATTGCAAAAAGAAATAAATGAAAGAACTATTGCCGAGAAAATGTTAATGGAGAGCGAAGAAAAATATCGCCAAATATTTGAAAATGCAAATGACGGCATTCTTTTATCTTCTAATGGAATGATAAAATTTTTGAACCCAAAACTTGTTGAGCTAACAGGCTTTCTTCCAAAAGAAAGTATTGGAAAATCTTTTCTTGATTTTATTCACTCCGATTTCAAGGAATTAGTTTATAATAATCATAAAAAAAGAATAATTGGAAAATATGCACCGGAAAGATACGATATTCAAATAGTTAAAAAATCAGGAGAAACCAAGTGGGTTGAGTTAAAATCAAATCTAATTACATGGGAAAATATTCCTTCAGTTCTTACTTTTATTACAGACATCTCGGAAAGAAAACAAACAGCCCAAAAGTTAGAATCATTGAATTTACATCTTGAAAAAAGAGTAAATGAAGAATTATCAAAAAGAGAAAAGCAACAAAATTTGCTAATTCAAAAATCAAAACTGGAATCGCTTGGTGAGCTTGCAGCCGGAATTGCCCACGAAATAAACCAACCTCTTGGAGGAATTTCCATGGGCTTGGAAAATATTTTATTCAAACTGTCAGAAAATGAAATAAGTCCGGAATATATAAAAAATAAATTTAGCAACTTATTTGCAGATATCGAAAGAATTAGAAAAATAATTGACCATGTCAGGATTTTTTCTCGCGACCAGCAAACAAGCGAATTTAAAAAAGTTGATATACACGAAGTTATTAATAATGCTTTATCAATGATAAGTAAACAATATGAAAATCATAAAGTTGAAATTTTATTAAACTTTAAAAAAGATTGTTATGTTTATGGAAACTTACATAAACTCGAACAGATATTTCTCAATCTGCTTTCGAATTCAAAACATGCCATCGACAATAAGAAAAAAACCACCCAAGATACCAACTATCAAAAACAAATAACGATAAGCACAAAACATATTGATAATAAGATTGTGATACATTTTGAAGATAATGGAATCGGAATTTCTAAAGATAATATTGACAACATTTTCGAGCCATTTTATACTACAAAAGCATCAAAATCGGGAACAGGGCTTGGATTATCAATTAGTTATGGTATCATTAATGAAATAGGTGGCGAAATATATGTTGAAAGTGAAGAAAATATTTCTACTAAAATTATTATTTCATTACCAAAATTTAAAGAAGCAAAATAACATTACAAATTATTTATAATAAAAAATTATTGTAACTATTCAGTCAATATAAAATGTTAAAAAATAAATACTTGCCACAGATTCACAGATTAAAATTAATTAATTTTCACAAAGAAAACTACCTTTGGTAATATAAAATCTGTGAATCTGTGGCTATTAAGGCAAATATAGTAGCTGAGTAGTTTCAAATTATTAATAATATTAAACATGGATAAACTAAAAATATTAGTACTGGACGACGAAAAGCGTGTAAGAGACGAAATTGAAGAGTTTCTGATTGGAAGAAAATTTAAAGTTTTTAAAGCAGGACTTCCTTCCGAAGCATTTAAAATTTTAGAAAAACAAAAGGTAGATATTATTATCCTTGATATTAAGTTACCTGAAATGGACGGTATTCAAGTGTTAGATGAAGTTAAAATCCAGTATCCTGAAATAGAAGTAATAATGATTTCGGGGCATGGAGATATGACAACAGTAATTGAAGCAATGCGAAATGGAGCTTCAGATTATTTTCAAAAGCCTTTCAGACTTTTAGAAATTAACAATGCGATAGAAAGAACTAAACGATTTATTAAGCTTAATAACAAACTTAAAGAATACAAACAGAATTATGATATTTTTTCAAAAGAATTGCAGAAAGATATTGGACATCGTTTACTTGGTTCGAGCAAAGCAATTAAAGATACTGTAAATTTAATGACAAAAGTTGCAAAAGCTGATACAACCACAGTGATGATAACCGGTGAAAGTGGAACAGGAAAAGAACTTATAGCAAGAGGTATTCACTATCTGAGTGATAGAAATAAACAATTTTTTTATTCGGTAAATTGTTCTGCAATACCCGAATCACTTTTCGAAAGTGAGTTTTTCGGACATAAAAAAGGTTCATTTACCGGAGCTACTACTGACAAAATCGGATGGTTTGAAATTGCAAATAACGGCACTCTTTTTCTGGACGAAATAAGTGATATGCCACTAAGCCAGCAAGCAAAACTACTTCGTGTTCTTGAAGACAAAAAAGTTAGTAAATTAGGTACTCACACACCAAAAAACGTAAATGTAAGAGTTATCGCGGCATCCAATCAAAACCTCGAAAAAATGGTTGAAGAAAAAACATTCAGAGCTGATCTTTACCACCGTTTGTGTTCATTTATTATTCATATTCCTCCTTTGCGGGAAAGAAGAGAAGACATCCCGATTCTCTTAAAGCATTTTATTAAAGACTATTCCAATAAAATGAAAAAAAGTTTTACTCAGATTGATAAAAATATAATAAGCATTTTATCAAATTATCGCTTTTCAGGAAATATTAGAGAATTGAAAAATATAGTTGAAAGAGCAGTAATTATTTGTGATGATGATATCCTGAGCCTTAAGCATTTTCAATCATTCGGCAACTCATATATAGAATCACTTAATACACAGGATAAATTAAAGGCTAAAATTAACTTTGACCTTGAAAACGCTGAGAAAATATTAATTATAAAAGCTTTAGTAAAATCAAATTACAATAAATCCAAAACTTCTGAACTCCTAAATATCTCATGGCAATCGTTAGATAGAAGAATGAAAAAATTTGGTCTTTCTGAAAATGCCGGTAAATAAAAGGAGGTTGGTAGTTTAATTGATAGTAATTGATTGTAATTGATAGTAATATATTGTAATTGATGGTAATTAGCAAAACCATGAAACAATAAAACTCTATTTAGTGTCTGTCCATAAAGTCTTGTTCTTACAATTTAAGATTTTTGAATTCAGATTTAAAATTTAAAATCATAAATCGTAAATCATAAATCGTCAATCATAAATCCCCAGCCTTTCCAGCATTGCTTTCAGTTCATTTTCCATTTGTTTTTTAGATTCAAGTTCTTGTGCGTATTTTATATTCAGTTCTTTTACAGATGCCTCCATATCTTGCTTTTCGGCAATTATATTATTTATCTCAGATTTTAAAATATTAAATTCCTCAGCAAGTTCTTGATATGTCTCCCTGTCAATTCCCTGTTCGGTACCAGAAGGTGTATCTATTTGAACCTTTAATGCTTCAAATGCTTTTTTTACTTCCTGAAGATTATTTTCTATAAGTTCCTTTTCCTGCTCTGCTTTTTCAATTTTACTTCTAACATCATTTTCATTAATCGTATTTATATCTTTTGCTTTTAATAATTCATCGTTAGTATATTTGAAATCATTTTCCAGTTTTTTATATTTCGATTTCAAAGTAATGTTCATTATTAAGAATATTATCAAAAAAATAAGTATCAGACCTGCAATTACGGCTACTGTGTATAATCTTTTTTGGGCACTATCTTTATCGTCTTTTATTTTGTTATTTTGAATTATTAATTGATCTAGTGTTTGACGGGCTTCCATAAGTTTCTTCTCTGCTTTGGTCAATCCGGGTTCCTTATTATCATCCTTCTCATCAATATTATTAATAATTGTATTATCAATCTTAACAACATTCTCAAGATGCTCTACAAGGTTTACCAAATTTATCCATGTCCTCACTGTCATGGTATCTTTACATAGCTTATAATCTTTATAATATGCATCCCTCTGTTCTTTCAGCGAGTTATTATCTTGCTGACTATAAAGACATAAAATGCTCATTAGTACAATCAATAAAAAGAGAAATAGTTTTTTAATCATCATTAATAATTTAAAAGATCAATATCCGAAATATACTGAAACACATAAAAGCATAAAAGTAAAAAAAAAATTATTATCCGTTATCAAAAAAAGAAAAAATGCCACGAAGACACTAAGACACCAAGAAACACAAAGGACAAATAATCAATACATTAAACTTAGTAAATTCTTTAAGCATCGGGATTTTTTATTAATTACTTTCAAATTTACAATCAATTACAACAAATTACTATTAATTACTATCAATTACAATTATACCTTTCCACATCATTCCATCATTCCATTATTCCAAAATATAGAAAATCAATACTCCAATATCCCACAAATTACCTACTTTTGTAATTCAATAAATACAACTATGATTGAAGAAATTCTGATAAAAAAAACTGTTGCAGCACTCGAAAAACTGTACGATCAAAACGTTGACAAACAACTTATTCAAATACAAAAAACTAAAAAGGAATTTGAAGGTGATCTTACAATTGTTGTTTTCCCGTTACTTAGGTTTTCACGAAAAAAACCCGAACAAACAGCAAATGAAATTGGCGAATATTTACAAAATAACTTAGAAGAAATTCAAAAGTTCAATGTAGTCAAAGGATTCCTGAATCTTGTAATTTCAGATAAGTTCTGGTTAAATTTCTTTCTTCAAAATCAAAATAAAAAAAAATACGGATATTCTGAAAAAGGTAAAGATGAAAGCATTGTAATTGAATTTTCATCACCAAACACAAACAAACCATTACATCTCGGTCATATCAGAAATAATCTGGTTGGAAATTCAATTGCAAATATTTTGAAAGCAAGCGGCAGAAAAGTTCAGAAAGTTAATCTTGTTAACGACCGTGGGATTCATATTTGCAAATCTATGCTTGCCTGGCAAATGTGGGGTAATAACCAAACACCTGAAATCAGTAATATGAAAGGTGACAAATTTGTTGGTGATTTTTATGTGAAATTTGAAAAAGAAAACAAAAAAGAAACAGCGATATTAATTGAAAGAGGAGTCGAAAAAGATAAGGTAGCTCAGCAAACTCCTTTAATGGAAAAAGCCCGCAAGATGCTTGTAAATTGGGAATCCTGCGAAAAAGAAACAAGAGAGCTTTGGGAAAAGATGAATAACTGGGTTTATAAAGGTTTTGACAAAACTTACAATAGATTGGGAATAAATTTTGACAAAACTTATTATGAATCAGAAACATATTTACTCGGAAAAGAAATTGTTCTAAACGGACTTAAAGAAGGAATACTTTTTAAAAAAGATGATGGGTCGGTTTGGGCAGATCTTTCTAATCAAAAACTTGATGAAAAACTTCTTCTCCGCCCAGACGGTACTTCTGTGTATATAACTCAGGATATTGGTACCGCACAATTAAGACATGATGATTATAATGCCGACAAACTGCTTTATGTTGTTGGAAACGAACAAATTTATCATTTCAATGTTTTAAAAATTATTTTGGAAAAATTAGGCAGGGAATGGGCAGAAAATATTATTCATATTGCTTATGGAATGGTTGAGCTTCCTCACGGGAAAATGAAATCACGAGAAGGAACTGTTGTTGATGCCGATGACCTGATGAACGAAATGCAGCAAACAGCAAAGTCAACAACTGAGGAACTTGGAAAAATTGAAGGATTTTCTGCTGCCGAAGCCAATGAGTTGTTTGAAACAATCGGACAAGGAGCATTAAAATATTTTATTCTGAAAGTAGATCCAAAAAAGAATATGCTTTTCAATCCTGTGGAATCAATTGACTTTACCGGAAATACCGGACCATTTATCCAATATACTTATGCACGGATAAACTCATTAATTCGAAAAGCAGAAGAAAAAAACATTACTCTTTCTAATAATATCCCGGGAAACATCAACATTCATCCAAAAGAAAAACAATTAATTAAAAACCTGTATTCTTTTCCTGAAACTATTCAACAAGCTGCTGAAATATACAGCCCTGCATTAATTGCAAATTATGCTTTTAATCTTGTAAAAGACTATAATCAGTTTTATCAGGAAATATCAATTCTGCGAGAAGAAAACTTTGATTTATTGAATTTCAGATTGAAACTTTCTGAATTTACCGGAAAAGTTATTAAAACTTCAATGGAATTGCTTGGAATTAAAGTTCCTGAGAGGATGTGATTAGGAAACACTACAAGTGAGTTTAATTAATGTCCGTCTTTAAAAAAGTTAGAATCAATATTTAAAATCACAAATGACAAACTCCAAATT
>JAIORY010000371.1 GCA_021107915.1 Bacteroidales bacterium
AAGTTAAGGAAATGATGCTTACTCCTATTAATGATGAAATAACTTCAAAGGAACCTTATAACGGATATCTGGTTTATCAGGGAGGGATTCCTGAAGTTGAGGATTTTATTAAGAAGGTGCATAAGTAATTTATGATTTACGATTTATGATTTACGATTTACGATTTACGATTTTAGATTTTAGATTTAGGATTTCGTCAGTTTGGTGGAAATGAGATTGTTTTGTTGATGGTTAAATTTTAAATAACAAATATTGAGTCCACTCCGAAAAGTATTTTTTAGCCACTAAAACACAAAAGCACTAAATTTCACTAAAATTAATTTATTGATAATATTTGTTTTGTGGGTTTTTGTGTCTTGGTGTTTTCGTGGCATTTTTTATTCTTTTAGTTTTCGGAGTGGACTCAATATTCAAACTCTAAAACAGATTGTTATTTAAGTTTTGATCATTGATTTTTGGAAATTGGAATTTATTTGATTTTTGTATATTGGGATTTGAAAATATTTTTTATTATGAATAGATTTTTAACAATAGTTTTATTACTGATTTCCTTTTCGCTTTCCGCTCAGGATACGTTAATTATGATGCATTATAATTTGCTTAATTATGGAAATGATTATGGTGGATGCGATCAAAGCACAAATTATCTTGGTGATAAAGATGAGTATCTAAAAACTATAATTCCTTACATAAATCCCGATATTTTAACTGTAAACGAAATTGATTGCAGTTCGACAATTGCCGATCGTTTGCTTGACAATACTTTAAATGTAAATGGAATATCTCATTTTCAAAGAGCAGAGCAGACTTGTTATTCAACTCCATGGATCGGAAATATGCTTTATTACAATTCAACAAAATTGGGTTTACACAGTCAGGATGTTGTTACAACAAATATCAGGGATATAAATCTTTATAAGTTGTATTATAATTCTTCTGATCTTCCGGTAACAAATGACACAGCTTTTATAATTTGCATTTGCACACATTTAAAAGCAGGAAGTTATCCTGAAAATCTAGTAGAAAGAGCAGATGAAACATCTCGCCTGATGAATTATCTTGATGATATCGGCATAGCTGATAATTATATTTTCTCCGGTGATTTTAATACACGATCAAGCTCGGAAGAATCTTTTCAGAATTTAGTAAATCATTCAAATCCTGACATTCGTTTTTATGATCCGATAAATCAACTCGGAACATGGCACGATAATTCATCATACAAAAATATCCATACTCAATCCACTCATACAAGTACAAACGGCTGTCCGTCAAGCGGAGGTTTGGATGACAGATATGACTTTATTTTAATTTCGGACAACATTAAAACCGGTATTGATAATGTTGAATATCTTGATGATTCATATCAGGCAATCGGGCAAGACGGAGAGCATTTTAATGGTGCATTAAATTCTTCACCTGCAAATACAAGTGTACCGGCAGATGTATTGGAAGCACTTTACCGGATGTCGGATCATCTACCAATAGTTATAAATCTTAAAGTTGATAAAACTTTATCCATCGAAGAAATTCAAAAAGATAATTTTGCAGATATTAGTTTTACTAATCCTGTTAACAGAAATTTATCATTCTCAATAAAATTTAAAACCAAACCAGAGAATTTCAAAGTTGAAGTAATCTCACTTCTCGGGAAACAAATTTATTCTCAGAATTTTAACACATCCGGTATCAATTTCAAAAACACAATTTCTCTTAATAATCTTAAAAAGGGATTTTATTTTTTAAGGATAAGTGATGGGAACAGACGTTGTTTGGTGAAGAAGTTTGTGAAGTATTAATGTTTGGGATTTTAGATTTTAGATTTATGATTTACGATTTTAAGTCGTGCTACGGGTTTATTTTACTAATCATCCGAGAAGTTTTTGATCAATCTACGGTATTTTGATAAAACATTTGCTCTTGACACAAATCCGATGTATTTGCCATCTTTAACAACAACAAGATTATATTTTCCACTATCCTGAAACTTTTTAACTACACTTTCCATAGATTCATCGGCATCAACAAAAACTTCAGGGAAGTAAGCAAATTGTTCAACCTTTTTAATATCATAAAGCTCCGGTTTGAACATAATATCCCTAATATCATCCAATCTGACAATACCCTTGAAAGCTCCATCTTCTTCAACAACCGGAAAAATATTTCTCTTTGAGTGAGAAATAACTTTAACCACATTGCCTAAATTATCTTTTGGATTTATTATGTGGAAATTCCTTTCAACTAAGCTACTAACAGACATCATTGATAAAATACCTTTATCTTTATGATGAGTTATAAGTTCCCCTCTTTTAGCAAGCTGATGAGTATAAACTGAATTTGTTACAAATATTTTTGTAGTAGCATAAGAAATTGTTGCAGTTATCATTAAAGGAACAAATAATTCGTATCCTCCGGTGATTTCGGCAATAAGAAAAATCGCAGTTAAAGGAGCATGTAAAACTCCTGCAATTAATCCTGTCATTCCAACTAAAGCAAAATTAGCTGAAGAAACTTGTCCGATTTCAAAATAATTAAAAATATATGCAACAAATAATCCTGTAAAAGCACCTGTAAACAAAGTAGGTGCAAAAATACCCCCAACACCTCCCGCACCGAAAGTAATGGATGTTGCAATGGCTTTAAAGAAAATAATTAATATGAATAAAAGAATAATAATGAACACATTATCTTTTAAAGAATAAAAAATACTATTGTTGTATAAGGCACTAATATCTCCTTGTAATGTGGAATTAATTGCTTCGTATCCCTCGCCATAAAGTGCAGGAAACAGAAATATCAAAACTCCGAGAGCAAGACCACCGATAATTAATTTGCTATGCCATTTTTTTATCCTTTTAAAAGTAGCTTCAACAAACATGTACATTTTTGTAAAATATACCGACACAAAGCCTGCAAAAACACCGAGAATAATATAATAGGGTAAGTCCTTTATAATAAAGCTTTCTTTAATCTCGAAGGGATAAAGAACTGCTTGTCCCAGGAAAAAATATGACGTTAACAAAGCTGTTGCCGAAGCTATCAATAAAGGCACAATTGAAGCCATTGTAAGATCAATCATAATAACTTCGATAGCAAATACAACTGCGGCGATAGGAGATTTAAAAATTGCTGCCATTGCAGCTGCGCTTGCCAACGCCAGAAGCAACATAATTTGCTTGTAATTGAGATGAAACAACTGTCCAAGATTTGAACCAATGGCTGCTCCTGTGGCAACTGTGGGACCTTCAAGTCCAACAGAACCACCAAATCCTACAGTAAATGAACTTGTTATTATGGAAGAAAAAATATTATGACTTTTAATAATTCCTTTTGTCTTTGAGATAGCATATAAAACACTCGGTATCCCATGACCAACATGTTGTTTAACAATAAACTTTACAAACAAAACGGCAATTAAAATTCCAATAGCAGGATAAGCAAAATAAAGATAATTTTGATAATCGAGGGCAAAACTGCTTGTGAGAAGATCTTTGATAAGATGTACCAGATTTTTTATGATAACAGCACCCAAACCGGCAAGTATCCCGATAACAACGCTCAGGATCATTATAAATTGCTTGTCTTTAATGTGGCGTAATCTCCAGATCAATAAGCGTTTTAAAATTTTTCTTCTTCTCATTGGCTTTAAAAAAACTTTGCAAATTTACTGCAAATTTTGTATTCTATTTATATATTTTTAAATTATCTTTATAACCTGATTAATTCATAAACATTCATTTAATGAAAATTATTTCTTACAACGTAAACGGGATCAGAGCCGCCCTCAGAAAAGGTTTAACAGAATGGTTAAAAGCAGTTGATGCTGATGTAGTTTGCATCCAGGAAACAAAAGCACAACCTGAACAAATCCCAGCTTTTGAATTTGAAGAATTGGGCTATTTAAATCATTGGTTTTCGGCTAAGAAAAAAGGTTATAGCGGAGTTGCTATTCTTACCAAAAAGCAACCGGATAATGTAGTTTACGGAATGGGTATCGAAAAATATGATTATGAAGGAAGATTTTTGAGAGCGGATTTTGGCGATGTCTCGATAATCAGTGTTTATCATCCTTCCGGCTCAAGTGGAGACCTTCGACAAGCATTTAAAATGCAGTGGTTAGAAGACTTTCATAATTATATTAATGAGTTGAAAAAAACCAGGCCCAAGCTAATAATTTCGGGAGATTATAATATTTGCCATAAAGCTATTGATATTCACGATCCAATTCGAAATGCAAACAGTTCCGGTTTTCTACCCGAAGAACGGGAGTGGATAACTAAGTTTCTTGAAAGTGGTTTTATTGATTCTTTCAGGAGTTTTAATGATGAGCCGGACAATTATTCGTGGTGGAGTTACAGGGCAAATTCAAGAGCTAAAAATCTTGGTTGGCGTCTCGATTACCACATGGTCAGTAATTCATTGGAAGATAAAATGAAAAGAGCATTAATTTTACCTGATGCCAGACATTCGGATCATTGTCCGGTTGTTTTGGAGATTGATGTTTAATCTCAAAAGTATGGGGAATTTTTTAATTATTGGATTTCTCCCTTTGGTCGAAATGACCGCTATTTGAGGTATTTACAAATTTGAATTAGACTCAGTCAAATGACTGCTATCCTTGATTATTACAAAATTGATTCAGTTACAGTCATTTCGACTGAAAGGAGAAATCTATTATGTGCAAAAAATCCTCCAGATTTTAAAAATCTGGAGGATTTATTTTTGACTTTAGACAGACACTTTTTAACTAAACAGTAGTCTAAAAACATCTTCGATCTTAGCTACCGGCGTAACAGTAATTGACACTCTTTTCGTATCAAGTCCTTTTGTATTGAATTTGGAAATAAATATCTGTTCAAATCCAAGTTTTTCGGCTTCTGCTATTCTTTGTTCAACTCTGTTTATCGGACGAATTTCACCAGACAAGCCAACCTCTGCAGAAAAACATACTTTCTGGTCTATGGTTATATCTTCGCTTGAAGAAAGTATTGCCGAAATCACGGCAAGATCAATTGCAGGATCATCAACTTTTATTCCTCCGGCAATATTCAAAAACACATCCTTCACGCCAAGTCGAAAACCACTACGTTTTTCCAAAACAGCAAGAAGCATATTCAGTCTTCTGAGGTCAAAACCTGTGGATGACCTTTGTGGAGTTCCATAAGCAGCCGAACTAACGAGTGCCTGTATTTCGATGAGCATAGGTCGCAAACCTTCGATAGTTGAAGCAATTGCAACTCCACTCACATTTTCATCTCTCTGGCTAATAAGAATCTCCGAAGGATTGGCAACTTCTCGTAAACCGTCAGAACGCATTTCATAAATTCCAAGTTCGGAAGTTGAGCCGAATCTATTTTTTGTTGTACGAAGAATCCGGTAACCGTGGTTTCTGTCACCCTCAAACTGAAGAACAGTATCAACCATGTGCTCCAGAATTTTCGGTCCGGCAAGTCCGCCGTCTTTAGTAATATGACCGATTAAGAAAACAGGAACGTCAGTCATTTTTGAAAACCTCTGCATTTCCGAAGCGCACTCTCTTATTTGAGAAATACTCCCCGCCGAAGAATCAATAATATCAGTATGCAAAGTTTGTATTGAATCAATTACAAGTATTTGAGGTTGGATTTTTTCTATCTGTAGAAAAATATTTCTTGTAGAAGTTTCATTTAAAATATAGCAATCTTCATTTGTAGAGCCAACACGCTCGACACGCATTTTAATTTGTTGATTGCTTTCTTCACCGGTAACATACAAAATCCTTAACCCTTTTAGTTTTAATGCAATCTGTAACATCAAAGTGGATTTCCCGATACCCGGCTCTCCTCCTATCAAAACTAATGAACCGGGAACTATCCCTCCGCCGAGAACCCTGTTTAATTCATTATTTTGTGAATTTATTCTTCTTTCATTTCCAGCTTTAATCTCAGAAATTAACTGTGGTTTGTTTTTGTTTTTAGCTGAAGACAATTTGGCAACAACATCTTCTTTGTTTTCTTTATGAACAACCTCTTCAACAAAAGTGTTCCACTCTCCGCACGAAGAACATTTGCCAACCCATTTTGGAGATTGTGCTCCGCAGTTTTGACAAAAAAATACAGTTTTCGATTTTGCCATTTTTGTTTTTTTTTGGTATTACCTTAAATCCGCAAGCGGATTCTTACTGACACTAATTTCACTAATTAACACTAATTTTATACCACTGAAATAAGTGAAAGGTTTTCTATTTAATCCACTCATTTAATTGCACTAATAAAAATCCTTGCGGATTTATGGTATTATATAAAATATAGTGGGTAATCAAATTTGCCACAGATTCACAGATTAAATTTATAATCTGTGAATCTGTGGCTTTTTATTTCTTTACTCACCTAATTCAATTTTATTATTTCTAATTTTTTCTTCGATTAAAGAAGTTGAATATCCTTTAAGCAAATCCAAGGTTTCAATTTTCCCGCCATTAGCTTTAACAATATCATAACCAACAATATCTTCAACTTTATAATCGTTGCCTTTTATTAAAACATCAGGCTGAACAAATTTTATCAGTTCATAAGGTGTTTCTTCATCAAACAAAATTACAGCATCAACAAATAAAAGAGAGGCAAGTATTGTTGCACGGGAATTTTCATCGGTAATTGGTCTGTTTTCACCTTTTATTTTCCTTACGGAAACATCGGTATTTAATCCAATTATCAGTTTATCGCCAAATGATTTTGCTTTTGAAAGATAATCAATATGTCCGAGGTGAAGAATGTCAAAACAACCATTTGTAAAAACAAGTTTTTTATCTTTAAATTTCCAGACCGACAACTGATATTTCAGAGATTCTTTTGAAAATATTTTTGGTTTTATGATATCAGGATAGTTCATTTTTCGTTTTCTTTTTCTGTAAAAAAATCAAAAAATAAGAAAGTGCTCCAACAGCAAGAATTAAAACGCCCTGTGATGTATGTATCAAAGTTGCCCAAGATGCAGCAATAGCCGAAGGGATAAAATATAACTCAACTAATATAGCTTTTACGATAAAATGATATGCTCCCAATCCACCCGGAACAGGTGCAACCATGCCGAGACTTCCAATTGCAAGTATTGTTATTCCATCAATTATTGTAAGATTTGAGGTTGCTTCCATAGTAAAGAAAACAAAATAGGTCATTAAAAAATACATAAACCAAATCACGAAAGTGTAAAATAAAAACAGCCATTTCTTTTTCAGTTTGTAAATAGTTTTAATTCCTACAAAGAACCCGGTAATAAACTCTTTTGTTTTTGTATAAATTGATAATTCAGATATTTTCGGCATGAATTGTTTCATGAAAAATATTGTCAGTAAAATTGCCATAATGAATATTCCACCAATAATTATAATGGGTGTAATATTTGTAGAAAATTCAGAAGAAAGAGGAGAAAAAATGTGTTTATTTACAAAACTTCCAACCAATTTTAATTGAAAAACAATAACAAAAAATATCATCGTAAATAAAACTATCATGTCAAAAACTCTTTCGGCAACAACGGTACCGAAAAGAGAATCGAAAGAAATTTTATCTTTTTTGGCTAAAACCCCGCAACGTGTTATTTCACCTAATCTTGGCAAAGCCATATTTGCAAAATATCCTATCATTACAGCATAAAATGTTGTGGATAATTTTGTTTTATTTCCTAATTGGTTGATAAGAATATTCCAACGGGCTGCCCGGGCAAGATGACTGAGTATTGCACAACAAAATGATAAAAGTATCCAGTAATAATTGGCATGTACTATTTGGTCAACCACCTGATAAATATCAATTCTTCTGAATACGAGCCATAATAAAAAAAGTCCGATAAACAGAAAAGCCAAATACTTAACTATGGAAATAATTGTTTTTTTCAAAAATCAAATTTTATTATTGTTATCGGGAAAAATTATTGCAGGAACATGATTTTTTGCCTGCTCAAAATCAATAGAAGCATACGAAACAATAATTACCAAATCATCTGGTTCAACTTTTCTTGCAGCCGCACCATTAAGAGAAATTGTTCCTGAACCTCTCTCGCTTTTAATAATATATGTTTCAAACCTTTCACCATTATTGATATTGTAAATGTGTACTTTTTCACTCTCGACCAAATTAGCAGCATCCATTAAATTTTCATCAATTCCGATACTGCCAATATAATTCAAATTAGCTTCGGTAACAGTAGCCCTGTGGATTTTCGATTTTAATACTTCTATTTGCATAATGCGGCAAAATTACAAATTTATTATAACATTATCAATCAAACGAACTTTTCCTAAAAAAACTGCTGTACAGGCAATAGATTTTTTTTCCTTTTCAAATTTCTCAACAGGAGAAAGGTCTTCAATATTAGAAATTTCAAAATATTCGATTTTCATTTGGGGATATTTTCCCAATTGTTGAAAATAATAATCTTTCACTTCTTTTACATTTTTTCCGGATGCTAATTTACTGACATCTTTCAAAGCCATGTAAATTACAGGAGCTATTTCTCGTTCATCAGCAGTAAGTCGTCTGTTTCTTGAACTCATTGCCAAACCATCTTTTTCTCTAATAGTGGGGCATGGGACAATTTCAACAGGCATTTTTAATTTTTTTACCAAGGCCTTAATAATAGCTAATTGCTGAAAATCTTTTTCTCCAAAATATGATCTGCCCGGTTCAACAATATCAAAAAGTTTTTTTACAACAACCGCAACACCATTAAAATGTCCCGGTCGATGTTTTCCTTCCATCACTTTTTCAAGATTGCCAAAATTATAAATTGTAGTATCCGGTTCAGGATACATCTCTTCAACCGAAGGAATAAAAACCAAATCACAAGCTAATTCTTCTAACTTCTTAATATCATCTTCAATTGGGCGAGGATATTTTTTCAGATCTTCTTTGTTATTAAATTGAATAGGATTAACAAAGATACTGCATGAAACAAAATCATTTTCGTTTTTCGCTTTGCGGATTAATTCAAGATGTCCCTTGTGTAAAGCACCCATTGTAGGTACAAAACCTGTTGACAATCCTTTTGATTTAGCCCTTTTTATGATTTCTTTTGTTTCTTTTATTGTTTTTGTAATATTCATTTTATTCAAAATATTAAACAATAATCTACAAACTTATTTCATCTGTTTTAACATATCTTTCTCAAGTGTTTTTTTGGGGGTTTCAGTAATTCTCCCAACTTCTTTTCCTTTTCTATAAAAAATAAATGTAGGAACTTTTTCAATCTTGTATTGATCGATAGACATAACAAAAGCATGCATTTTTGAATTAACGCCAATAATTGTAATATCCTTTTCATTAAACTTCAATTTATCAAGAATTTTGAGAAATCGAGGCACCTGCTTCTTACTATCTTTACACCAAGTGCCAAGAACAATAGTTATTTTTAAACCATCAATTTTTTTTGCAACTTTATTGATAGTATTGGTATCAGGTTGGTAATTATCATATTCATATTTCATGTGCAATCCAAAATCCTCAAAAATCAATCCTGATTTTGTGCACTCTCCAATAAGTACATTTTGATATACATTTACATCTTCAACTACTCTATTGCGTATTTGTGAGTAAGATGAAAAAAAAGCAAAGACTAAAACTATTAACAAAAGATTTTTCAATTTCATTTCTTTTAAATTTAATGATTAATATTATTCTGTAAAAGTAAAACTAAAAATTTTATTGATTATTATTTCTTTGTTGATTTCAGTTTTTGCTTCAACTTCAAATGAATCTTTATTTTTAATAATTATTTATAAATATAATCGCTGAAATAAAAAATAATTCGGACTTTTACAAACAAATAAAATTAACCCCCACAAAATTTAAAATGATTGATAATCAGAATAAAATACTATCAGTTTTTAAATTTAAAAGAATGATCTTTCCTATTATTATAGGATTAGGTGTTGCTTCATATTTATTTTACAGAAGTTATAATCCTGAAGTATTCAATAACATTAACTGGACATTCCAATCATTACTCTGGATTTTATTAGCAATTGTACTAATGGCAATCCGGGATATTGCATATATGTACAGGATACGATTACTTACCGACAAACAATTAAGTTGGAGAAAAAGTTTTGATGTTATAATGCTGTGGGAATTTGGTTCATCTGTTACACCATCGGTGGTGGGTGGTTCAGCACTTGCACTTTTTATTGTCAACCGTGAAGGAATTAATTTTGGAAAAACTACTGCTATTGTACTAACTACTTCATTACTTGACGAATTATTTTATGTTATAATGGTTCCGATAGTTGTAATTATTGTTGGTGCAAATGAACTTTTTCTAAACTATTCAAGTTTTGGTTTTTTTAATTCAAGTTTCGGGAGTTTTGGGATATTTATCATTGGATATATTTTTATTCTTATCCTTATTTCTATTATCATTTACGGAATATTTATTAATCCCCGTGGATTAAAATGGCTTCTGATAAAAATATTTAAATTGCGATATTTACGCCGCTGGCTTATCAGTGCTGCAAAAACAGGTGATGACCTTATCATAACCTCGAGAGAAATGAAAGGAAAATCAATTTGGTTTTGGTTAAAAGCTTTTGGCTCAACTTTTATTTCATGGACTGCACGTTTTTGGGTTGTCAATGTAATGATATTAGCTTTTTCACCGGTTAATGACCATTTTCTTATCTATGCCCGTCAACTGGTAATGTGGGTAATATTACTTATCAGCCCAACTCCGGGAGGTAGTGGAGTTGCTGAATTTATTTTTTCAGATTTCCTTGGCGAATTTATTATCCCGGGTCTTGCACCCGGACTTGCATTATTATGGCGACTTTTTAGTTTTTACCCATATTTATTTATCGGTGCTATTATCCTTCCGGGATGGCTTAAAAGAGTTTACTCAAAGAAATGATATTTGCAAATATGGCTGGTTTTGGGTTTTTGGTTTCAAGTTTCAGGTTTCAAGCTGAACGAAGAAATCACCACAATAAATTGTGGTACTATTCTTATATTAATAGTTGTTACATTTTTATCCGCAATGGAAATATTTTTGAACCAGTTGCATCATTTTTTCTTTATCCTCACTAATTCCCTTACGAAGATTTTTATCATTATATTTACGTAAAAACTCATTTATCCATAAAAGAATATTTTTTGTAAATACTCCGTATTTTTGATAAATATCAGTTTGTTTCATCAGCATTTCCGAGGATTCAAAACAAGAAGCCGGCAATTGTGAAAGCTCTTTAAGTTTCTTTTTATTCTTATCATCAAAAATATCAACATCAACGTAAGTTTTTTCTGCATAATCAAGAGCATTTTCCATTTCTAATCCATGACGAGCGGCAACTGCAAGTCCTGCAAGTAATAAATGAATGTCGGCTGAACCATCCGGACAACGGAATTCAACGGTTTGTTTATCAGAAAAATCCCTGACTATATTTTTCTCCAATGGATTTACTTTACCAATCATATCTTTTTTTCCTGACCATCCTAAAGGAACTCTTACCAAAACAGAACGATTACGATCGCCCCAACAAATATTTGTAGGAGCCTCCTGATGTGGAACCAGACGGAAATATGAAGTTGGATTTGTGTTTCCAAAAGCTGTTAATGATGGGGCAAGATCAAGATAACCGGCAATAGCTCTTTTGGCAATATCACTTAATTTTCCATCTTCAACCATCATATTTTTTCCGTCTTTCATAAGTCTTGTATGAATATGTAATCCGCTACCGGCTTTACCAACTGTGATCTTTGGTGCAAAACTTACTGTAACTCCATATTGATGTGCCATGGTACGAATAATCCATTTTGCAATAATCAACTGGTCGGCGGCATCTTCAAGATTTACAGGAAGAAATTCAATTTCGTTTTGCTCATATTCAATTTCTCCAACAGTAAAATTCCCAACTTCGGAATGACCATATTTTATTTTTCCACCGCATTGTGCGATCGCACGCATAACATCAGCTCTGAAATTTCCCCATTTCGAAAATGGCGATGATTCATGATATCCTCTTTGATCATCAGCCTTAAACAATTCATCTTTCTCACTAATAATGTAATATTCAAGTTCGCCCATTACTTCAAAGGATAATCCTGTTCGCTCTTTTAATACCTCATGAGATTTCTTTAAAATGTATTCGGGAGAACTTTCCAATGGCTCTCCTTCTTTTGTATAATAAGAACATAATATATCAAGTGTAGGTATTTCGGTAAATGGATTTAAAAAAGCTGTTTTATATTTTGGAATTACGTATAAATCGCTTGAACCTGCTTCAATAAAAGAAAATAAACTTGAGCCGTCAACTCTCTCTCCTGCAGTAAGAATTGTATCAAGATGCTCTTTGTCATTAATAATAAAATTAAGGGTTTTTAATCTCAAATCCCATCCTACATACCTGAAATTTATCATTTCTATATTATTGTCTTCAACATATTTTATCAGGTCTGCCTTGGTAAATTCTTCAGAGGGCTTGTTTAAATATTGAACTAAAGGGTTCGGATTCATTTTTATATTATGATTCATATTGATATAACATTTTGAGTTTCTAAAAAATGGATTGCAAATATACAATTAATATTATGAATTTATCATTAAAATAATAATGATCTTAAACAGGGTAGGTTCAAGTCGCAAACGCGAAAAATTATCCAAGTAAAATATCTCCTTACTTCCAATTTACTCTTCAATTCTTTACTTATTTTTGCCAAAAAAAAATATATATGAACAACGAAATATTATTTTTCTCAATATTTTTAATTTTTATATTACTTATGCTTGCTTTTGATCTTGGCGTATTTAACAAAAAAGTTCATGTTGTTTCTTTTAAGGAGTCTTTGTTTTGGACAATTTTTTGGATAGGTTTGTCTTTGGTGTTCTATGTCTTTATATATTTTAACGGTTATCTGATACACGGACTGGAAACAGTTGCAGACGTTACAGCTAATTCAATAAAATTTTCTCACCCGATAAATGTTGATGGACTTACTAATGAACAAGCAATAAATATTTACAATCACAATCTCAGTCTTGAATTTTTAACAGGTTACTTAATTGAAAAGACTCTTTCTCTTGACAATATTTTTGTCATAATTATGATATTTACGGCTTTTGGGATTGATAAATTATATTATCATAAAATTCTTTTTTGGGGAATTCTTGGAGCATTAGTAATGAGATTTATTTTTATTTTCCTATGTTCGGCATTGATACAGGAATTTTCGTGGTTACTTTATTTCTTTGGATTATTACTTGTTTTTACAGGATTAAAAATGTTACTAAGCAAAGAAAAAAAGATTGATACCGAAAATCATATTGTTGTTCGTTTTGCTTCAAAGCATTTTCCTGTTGACCATACATACAAAGGAGGAAAGTTTACAATTATTAAAAATGGCAAACGACTTATAACTCCATTAATGATTGTTTTACTTGTAATTGAGTTTTCAGATGTTATTTTTGCCGTTGATTCTATTCCGGCTATTTTTTCGGTTACCAAAGATCCTTATATTGTGTTTTTCTCTAATATTTTTGCCATTATAGGATTAAGAGCACTTTTCTTTTTATTGATAAATATTATTAATCTTTTTCGATTTCTCAAACACGGAGTATCAATTCTACTCACAGTTATTGGAATTAAGATGCTTATTCCTCATCCATGGATGGAAGAAATAGGTTTTGAACCGGTTCATTCTCTTTATTTAGTACTTGGAATACTTAGCATCAGTATTATTGCGTCTTTAGTTTTTCCGAAAAGCAAAGATGTTTGCAACTAATTTTTATTTAATAATACCGATTATCAATCAAAATGTCGCATTTATTCTACTTTTCTTTTTAAGCTTTCAAAATATCTTTCAAGAAGTTTTTGTGCGGCAACATAAGAACTAATTTTATTGGTCTTTAATTCCTCTTCAATCTTTGGTAATAATTTTTCAATTTCATCATTAAAATAAAAGCTATCATTCAATTTTAAATTTATTGTATCAAACATGATTTTAACTGATTGATTTTTCCTGTTAATATTGAAATAATTGTTTTTATAAGTTTGTCCAATATAATTTTCTATTATTTCCCAAACCTTTTGAATACCATCACCCGAAAGTGAAGAACATGTTTTTACAAGCGGTATCCATCCCGATTCTGTTGGAGGAAACAGGTGTAGTGCATTTTCATAATTTCTTTTGGCCAATCCAGCTTTTATAATATTATCGCCATCGGCTTTATTAATCACAATTGCATCTGCCATTTCCATAATTCCTCTTTTTATTCCCTGCAACTCATCGCCGGCACCGGCAAGCATCAAAAGCAAAAAGAAATCGACCATGGAATGAACGGCGGTTTCCGACTGCCCCACACCCACAGTCTCAACAAAAACCGTATCGTATCCGGCTGCTTCGCACAATATTATTGATTCGTGGGTTTTGCGGGCAACACCTCCCAAAGAGCCTGCAGAAGCTGATGGTCGCACAAAAGCATTTTTATTATTTGCCAGATTTTCCATTCTGGTCTTATCTCCCAAAATACTTCCTTTGCTTCGGGCACTGCTTGGGTCAATAGCCAGCACAGCAATTTTTTTCCCTTTTTTTATCAGAAAAGTTCCGAGGGATTCTATAAAAGTACTTTTCCCAACTCCCGGTACGCCGGTAATTCCAATTCTTATGGATTTGCCTGAATGGGGTAAACATTTTTCAATTACTTCCTGAGCCAAATTATGATGAGCCGGCAAAGTGCTTTCGACCAAAGTAATTGCCTTGCTTAATATTGTCCTGTTTCCTGATAATACTCCGGCAACAATTTCATCAGTTTGTAATTCCGTAATTTTTTTAACTCTGATCTTTTTTACAGCATCTTCATTTATCGAAGACGGCTGCTCAATTCCTTTATTGACTTTCAAAGCACTTTCCGCTTTTTTCTTTTTCTCAGGCATACTGATTAAGCTTTTTTGGATTAAAGCAAAGTTAATAGATTTTTGGGATAATCTGATTTTTTTGTAATTTTGTGCCATTAATTCTCTCGGTAGCTCAGTCCATCCATACGGACTCCTTTTGTCGTACGGATTTCACTTCGTTTATTGGCAGAGCATCAATTCTCTCGGTAGCTCAGTTGGCAGAGCAGCTGACTCTTAATCAGCGGGTCGTGGGTTCGAATCCCCCCCGGGAGACTTTTATATTTTAGATTTTTGATTGAAGATTTTTGATTGAAGTTCTCGCAAAATAAAATTGTCCGGTTTTGTTTATAATTCCCTTATATTCATATTTGGCAGAGCATCCCGACTTTTTAGTCGGAAGGGTCGTGGGTCCCGAGAAACAAAATTTTTTAGTTTTTTTGTTTCTCGTGGATCCTCGTCCTAAAGGGACGGGATTCGAATCCCCCCCGGGAGACTTTTATATTTTAGATTTTTGATTGAAGATTTTTGATTTGATATTTGCAAATATATATTCTAATCCCTTCTTTTACTACTTGTCTGATAATATGACCAATAATATTCTTTTTTATTTCAACTTCCGATTCGCTTTGTATTAAAATATCAGCAGGGATTTTTGTTAATACAAATCATCCCCTCGGATCCCCCATAATCGGCAACTTCGCCATTTTCTCAACTTCAAGGCTGGGATAACCGAATTCTTTAATAATTTTTCCTTTCAGTAAATAAATCCCATAACCTCTAAAAGGATAGCGTTTCAATGAATTTGAGAAATGAACCGTATCAAAAAACTCTCCGCTGAAATCCAGAAAAGTACCAAAATTCATCATTTCCTTTTTAACTGTGCGAACATATTTTATTGTAACAAGATGCCCCAGCATTCGTACTTTTTTGCCTGTATTTTTCAACATATCTTTTGTCAAAATCTCTCCTCTGAAAGAAGTCTTTAATAAATCAAATTGAGACATGCTCACCGGAAATCCAATCAATTCAATTTCGTCATAAGCATCTTCAATTTTATTGTATTCTAACTCGGGGAGTTTAAATTTTCGGGCAGGGGTTTTAAAAAGTGATAAAGAAATATTCTTCTTAGCTTTATTCATAAACAAATGTGTTTCCCATAATAATGCGGCTTTGGTTTTTCCGGTAAACCTAAATGCACCCGTTCTAATCAAAATTATCATTTGCTCAACACCAATATTTGTACGGGTAACAAAATCTTCAATATCCTGATAAAGTCCATTTATTTTTCTTTCCTCACAAATATATTTAGCCGTTTTTGTTTCCAGATTTGCAATGTGAACAAAACCGATATAAATCTGATCGCCCTTGATAGTTGTATTATAACTTCCGATATTTACACATGGAAGATTAATTGTAGCTCCTTGTCGTTTTGCTTCGTTAAAATAAACCCAACCATGATAAAATCCGCCGAAATTGTTAATTACCGCAACCATAAATTCCAGTGGGAAATGTGCTTTCAGATACAAACTCTGAAAACTCTCAACAGCATAAGAAGCCGAGTGAGCTTTCGAAAAAGAATAAGCAGCAAATGATTCAATCTGCCGCCAAACTTCTTTTGCAATTTCATCGGGATAAGCACGTTCCTTGCAATTGCTAAAAAATTTCTCAACAATACGGGCAAACTCTTTTTTATTCCTATGCTTGCCACTCATGGCTCTCCTCAAAACATCTGCATCCGAAAGATCAAGACCGGCAAAATAATGACAAATTTTTAACACATCTTCCTGATAAACCATAACTCCATAAGTTTCCTTGAGTTGCTGTTCCATCACGGGATGTATGTAATTTATTTTTTCGGGATTGTGAAAACGCAAAATATACTCCCGCATCATTCCCGATTTTGCCACTCCCGGCCGTATTATCGAACTTGCTGCAACAAGGCTTAAATAATTATCACAACGGAGCTTTCGCAGAAGTCCACGCATAGCAGGGCTTTCAATATAAAAGCAACCATTAGTTTCGGCAGTTTTTAGCTGATGTTTTACCAGAGTATCTTTTTTAAATTCCTCCACCCTGTGAATATCAACATCAATATTACGGTTGGCTTTAATAATTTCAACGGATTCTTTAATATGCCCGATACCTCTCTGGCTGAGAATATCAAGTTTTTCAAAACCAATATCTTCGGCAACGTACATATCCCATTGAGTTGTGGGATATCCTTTTGGTGGCATGTCGAGTGCAGTATAATAATTTATTGGTTTTTCAGATATCAAAATACCTCCAGCATGAATACTCCTTTGATTAGGAAAATCAATCATCATAAGGGCAAAAGAATGAATTGTTCGTGTGATTTCACTATTATTTATTTCCCTTTCGGGATGTTTAACCAAATCATCAATTTCGGCTTTCGGCAAACCGTAAATTTTTCCAAGTTCGCGGTAAATTGATTTTCCCTTAAAAGTTGACATCGTACCAAGCAAAGCCGTATGTTTACAACCGTATCTTTTAAAAATATAATCCTGCACATCATCACGGTCTTTCCACGAATAATCAATATCAAAATCTGGAGGACTTGTTCTTTTTGGATTGATAAAACGCTCGAAATACAAATCGAGTTCAATTGGGTCAACATCAGTAATTTTAAGACAATATGCTACCACACTGTTTGCCCCACTTCCTCTCCCAACATGATAAATTCCGCGAGCCATCGAATACCTGATAATATCCCAGGTGATAAGAAAATAAGCAGAAAAATTAAGTTTAAAAATAATCTCCAGCTCATGCTTCACTCTTTCCCGTGCAATTTTGTTTTTCTTCCCGAAATGATATTCCATGCCTTCCATAGCAAGCTTCTCCAACAAAATTTTATCATCATAAAAACTTCCCGTGAAGGTTTTTTTGTTTTTCGGACTTTCGTAATCAAAATCAATACTACATTCTCCGCTAAGTTTTTCTGTATTTTTTATTATTTGCGGATAGTTTTTATAGTAATTCAAAAGCTCAGCAATCGAAAATATCTTTTCATTCGGACTTGCAATTTGATTGGGAGTGAGTTTGCTTATCAATGTGTTTTTACCGATTGCTCTAAGGTTCTTATGTAAAGAAAAACCTTTGTCATCAATAAAAGTAACAGAGTTTTGAATCAGAAGTTTTGAATGATTATTTTTAAATTCGCTTGAAAATATTTTATTAATCTCATCGGGTTTTATCCCGATAAACTCATTTTCTTTTAGTTTTTTATTGAAATTTCCTTTGAAAGGATAAACAAAAAAAACATCCTCAATCTCATCTGCAAAATCAGGAAGTTCAGTTTTTTCAATATTATGTTTCGAGAGAAACTCATTAAGTTTCATAAAACCGTTATTGTTTTTTGCAATGCCGGTATATAAAATTTCATCACCTTTTCGGAATTCAATTCCTGCAATGGGTTTTATATTATTTTCTTTGCAGGCTTTTACAAAATCAATTATTCCGGTAGAATTATTAATATCTGTCAAAGCCATTGCAGTTACATTTTTCCGTACCGCTTCTTTTATCAAATCATCTATTGACAAAGTCCCGTAGCGTAAGCTAAAATATGAATGAGCGTTTAGGTGCATTGTTTGGTTTCGGGTTTCGGGTTTCGGGTTTCAAGTTTCAAGTTTCAAGTTTCAGGTTTTGGGTTTCGGGTTTTGGGTCCCGAAGCAAAGCTTCGAGGATGCTCGAGCAAAGCTCGGCATTTTGAGTTTATACCTACCACGTTGTTAATTAAATTGATACATAGTTTATGTTTTTGATGTTTTTTTAAGAAGTCCGCTAAAGCGGACTAAAAATGGATTTTTATACGCCTCTAATTCACCACAATAAATTGTGGTGCTAATCTTATATTTAAAAATTATCCATTACTCCATTGACCGAAGGGAATCCGTATGGACACTCTACCAATTACAATTAATTACCATAAATTACAACCAATTACTATCTGCTAAATATTCCA
>JAIORY010000260.1 GCA_021107915.1 Bacteroidales bacterium
TATTTCTAATATTCGTACTTTATATACAAACTACTTAATATCAAAACCTAGGTCGCTGCGATAATAACTACCGTCAAACTTAATTTTTGCAGCATTTTTATACGATTTTTCAAGTGCCTCATCCATGGTTTTTCCATAAGAAGTAACTGCGAGCACTCGTCCTCCGTTTGTTACAACTTTGTTGGAATCAAGTTTTGTTCCTGCATGAAAAATTATACAATCTTCCATTTTATCTAATCCCGAAATTTCTTTTCCTTTCTCATAAGATCCGGGATAACCGCCGGATACAAGCATTATTGCAGCAGTATATCTTTCATCGGTTTCAATTTCTTTTTCATGGAGATTGTTATTTGCCACACCGGAAAATAAATCCAGCAAATCAGATTTTATTCTTGGAATAACCGACTCTGCTTCCGGGTCGCCCATTCTAACATTATATTCAATTACAAAAGGATCATTATTTACGTTTATCAAACCAAAGAAAACAAATCCTTTATAAGGAATATTTTCAGATTTCAATCCATCTATCGTAGGTTTGATAATGTGATCCTCTACTTTTTTCATAAATTCATCATCTGCAAAAGGAACATGAGAAATAGAACCCATTCCACCGGTATTCAGACCTGTGTCTCCTTCACCAATTCTTTTATAATCTTTTGCAACGGGAAGAATTTTATAAGAATCTCCATCAGTCAAAACAAAAACCGAAAGCTCCACGCCACTCAGAAATTCTTCAATCACAACTTTACTTGAGGCATCGCCAAACTTCGAATCGGCAATCATCGAATTTAGTTCAGCCTTTGCTTCGGCAAGAGATTGGCAAATCAAAACACCTTTTCCGGCAGCCAGTCCGTCAGCTTTTAAAACATAAGGAGGTTTCAAAGATTCGAGATATTTTAATCCATCAGCCAAAGAATCAGCATTAAAAGTTTTGTATGAAGCGGTTGGGATATCATGGCGTTGCATAAATTCTTTTGCAAAATTCTTGCTTCCTTCAAGCATGGCAGCCTGGCTTTGAGGTCCGATCACACCAACATTTTTTAAGTCTTCGTCATTTAAAAAGAAATCGTGAATACCTGCCACCAAAGGAGCTTCGGGTCCAACAATCAGCATATTAATATTTTCTTTTAAAACAAACTCTTTAACAGCATTATGATCATTGACATTAAGATCAACATTTGTACCTTCGTCAGCAGTTCCGGCATTTCCCGGGGCAATAAATAGTTTTTCGAGTTTTGGGCTTTGAGCCAATTTCCATGCAATCGCATGTTCTCTTCCACCTGATCCTAAAAGTAATACTTTCATTTGTTTGATTTTTTGATTTTTATCATTGTACTTTCAAGACTATGTAAAAATACAAATTTTCATTATGAAGTCCGCTGAAGTGGACTACTAATCGTTTTTTAATCACTTTTACATCACCACAATAAATTGTGGTGCTAATCTTAAATCTCAAATCTCACATGTTTTCTCAATCGCTCTCCACAAATTATCCGCCGACTTCTGCCATGTAAAATCTTTTCTTCTCTGCCGTCCTTTTTCAATCAAATTATTTCTAAGTTCTTCGTTTTCGACCATTTTTTTCATTGCTCCAGCAATAGAATCAGTTGAAAACGGGTCAACATGCAAAGCAGCATCACCGGATATTTCGGGCATTGAAGTTACATTTGAAGTGATCACCGGAACATCACATCTGAAAGCTTCAACAATTGGAATTCCGAAACCCTCGAAATACGAAACATAGGTCAAAGCCAAAGCTGAAGCCAGAATTTTATGCAATTTATCAACTTTCAATCTTCCTGTAAAAATGACTTCATCCTTAAATTTCATTTTGTTATAAACCTCATCAATCTCCGAAGTACTCCACATTTTTTCACCAACAATCAATAATTTAACCGGAGATGAATTTTCGCTTTTATATTTATCAAAAGCCTTGAAAAGATTAATCAAATTTTTCCTTGGATGAAGTGAACCGACATATACAAAATACGGATCACCATTTGAAAACTCTTTCTTAATTTCGATTTTTTCGGATTCGCTAATCGGAGCAAAACTTTCGTTTGCACCATTAAACACCACATCAATTTTATCAGGCGACACTTTGTATTGCTCAACAATATCCTGCTTTGAGTATTCCGAAACTGTTGCTATTCTGTCAGCTTTTTTTGCATATCTTGGGAAAAAGTATTTATAATTTTTTCTTTCTAACCATGGAATATCTTCGGGGTAATGTTCGAAATTCAGATCATGAAAAACCACCAACGACTTAATTTTAGATTTTAATGAAAGATATCCATCAGGTGAAAGAAAAAGATCAGGTTTTAGTTTTTTCAACAAACGAGGCATCGAAAACTCAAACCACAAATAATAAAGAAAAGGATGCCTTGCCTGTGGAAACAATTCAATTGGCGTTACATTATCAGAAAAAATAAAATCATCGCTATGCTTTCTGTCAAAAATAAAATAAAACTCGTGCTCAGGATGTTGAGTTGTAATTCTTTTCAAAGTTTCGTAGGAAAACCAGCCTATTCCTTCCAGCTTATTTTTAACCAGCAAACGAGTATTTACAGCTATTTTCAATTTCTAAAAATAATTTTAATTCATTAAAAAATAAAATTCCCAATTTCTTTTCTCAAAGGAAAAATAATAAATGGTAATTTTGCACAAATTTATAAATTTTCATGGAGTTTGGAGTTGAATTATTCAATTTATAATTTACGAATAAATTATAAAGAAAATGCAAAAGAAATTTATAACAAATCTGATTTTACTGCTCTTCCTGAATCTTTTGGTTAAACCCTTTTGGATTTTAGGAATTGACCGGACGGTACAAAATATTGTTGGTTCGGAGGGCTATGGATTTTATTATGCAATTTTTAATTTTTCGTTTCTTTTCAATATTCTGCTTGATCTTGGTATCACAAATTTTAATAACAGAAATATTGCCCAACACAATCATCTTCTCAATAAACATTTTTCAAGCATAATTATTCTAAAACTCATACTTGGATTAATATTTGTTTTTATTGCTTTTTTGGTTGCCATCATTATTGGTTACGATGCAGAACAATTAAAATTCCTTGGCTTTCTTGCATTCAATCAATTTCTTATTTCATTTATTCTCTATTTACGTTCGAATATTTCAGGACTTCTTTTATTTAAAACAGATAGTTTGCTTTCTGTACTCGACAGAGTTTTAATGATAATAATATGTGGGGTTTTGATTTGGGGAAATGTTACAGATCAGAAATTCAAGATCGAATGGTTTATTTACGCACAAACTGCTGCTTATCTGATGACAGCAGTAATTGCTCTTTCGATTGTAATAAAAAAAGCAGCTTTCAGAAAATTCAACTGGAACCTGCCGTTTTTTATAATGATCTTAAAACAGAGTTTTCCTTTTGCATTACTCGTTTTATTAATGACATTTTACAATAGAATAGATTCGGTGATTTTGGAAAGGATTCTACCTGAGGGAATAGGTAATGAACAAGTCGGAATTTATGCACATGCTTATCGTTTACTTGATGCCTCAAATATGATAGCATTTTTGTTTGCAGTGCTTCTTTTGCCAATTTTTTCAAAAATGATCAAACAAAAAGAGTCGGTTGAAAAACTTATAAAATTAGCTTTCTCCTTGCTTATAACTATCTCGGTGATTGTAGCTTTTGGGTCTCATTTTTATAGTTTAGAACTGATGCAACTTTTATATGAAGATCACATCCTTGAATCGGCTCATGTTTTTAGTTTGTTAATGTTTGGATTTATAGCTATTTCAACAACATATATTTTCGGAACATTATTAACTGCAAACGGAAATCTCAAACAACTAAACATTATCGCCGCTTCAGGGATGGTAATAAGCCTAATACTAAATTTTATCCTTATTCCAAAACTATTAGCAGTTGGCTCTGCCTATGCCAGTCTATCTGCACAATTTATTACTGCGATTATTCAGATTATTGTAGTCCAATGGTTTTTTAAATTCAAGATAAATTACAAATACTTACTAAGTATATTGATATTTATTATCAGCGTAATTATTATTAATATTATTTCTAAACAATTACATTTCGATTGGAGAATAAGTTTTGTTATAATGCTGGTTGCATCAATTGTTTCAGCAACTATTCTTCGATTATTCCATATCAGATCAATAATCAAAATTATCCGTGAGAAGAAATAAAAACCAAATAGTATCTATCCATAAAGTCAAACGATTTTTGAAAAAAAGCACCAAATTTCAAAAAAATCAAAAAACAAACAAGTTCCAATGATCAAATTTCAAATTCCAAAAACAAAAAAAAAGTTCTAATGTTCACATAATTAAATAACAAATAAAAGAACTTTTCCGTACGAAGTGAAGCAAGTCCGTGTGGATGGATAAATCCCAAATATCAATTATTAAAAATCAAACAGCTTGAAACTGTTTTGGTCATTGAATATTGAATATTGGAATTTATTTGAAATTTGGTGCTTGTAATTTGTTATTTATTAGAAAAACTCTAAATGCTTAGTTTACAAGCAAACTTTAAATAATTATCAATAAACACTTGCTCAATGAATAAAATTTTCTACTTTTGAGCACACATTTTTAAAAATTAAAATCATAATAATGGTTAATCGAATAATTAATAACGGAGATTTTGATTCCTCCGGCTTTATTTATTTTCTCTACAAATGGCGACAACCGTTAATAATTATTACAATAATTGCTATTGTTGCTTCATTAATTTTCTCTGCTCCCTTTTTTATTACACCAAAATTTGAGTCCACGGTAATTTTGTTTCCGACCTCAAGTAATTCAATTTCACAAGCTTTACTCGGGAATAAAATAAATAATAAAAAAGATATTTTAGAATTTGGCGAAGATGAGCAAGCTGAAAGAATGCTACAGATTCTGAATTCTAATAAAATAAGAGACAAAATAATTGAAAAGTACGATCTATTGAATCACTACGAGATCGACGAGAACTCAAATTTTTACAAGACAAAAATTAATCGTGAATATGAAAGCAATGTTTCTTTCCGGCGAACGGAATATATGGCTGTTAAAATTTCCGTTTTAGATAAAGACCCTCAAATGGCAGCAGACATTGCCAATGATATTTCGATACTTCTTGATTCAACCGTAAATGAAATCAAAAAAGAAAGATCCTTCAAAGGTTTTCAAATTGTTGAAAAAGAATATTTGCGACTTAAATCTCAGATTAAGGAAACTGAAGATTCGTTATTGATACTTAGAAAACTTGGAGTTCATGATTATGAATCTCAAGCAGAAATGATTAATCAACAACTTGCAATAGAAATAGCTAAAGGTAATATAAACAGTATAAGAAGACTTGAGAAAAAACTTGACATTCTCGCTAATTATGGCGGTGCTTATGTTACATTAAGAGATGCCCTTGAATATGACATTGAGCAACTTAGCATAGTTAAAGCCAGATATGAAGAAGCCCGAATAGATACCGAACAAGTTTTACCACAGAAATTTGTTGTAAATCATGCTTTCAAAGCTGAAAAAAAATCTTATCCAATCAGATGGTTGATTATGCTGGTTTCTACTTTTTCTGCAATATTTCTTAGTATCCTTGTAATAATAATTATTGAAAATTTTGAAAGTATAAAAATTAAAAAAAAAGGAAATTTTTAAAAATCAAGTTTAAAAACTTTTTCAAAGTATCCTTTAACAACATAAAAAATATAACAATTAGTAAAAAAGAGTCAACAAAAATTAATAAAGACTCAGAAATTATAAAAACACCAATTAAAATGGAAAATTTTAAAAATAATATTAACATTTTAAAATTGGTCTTCAAGTGGAAGATTCATTTTTTTATTATTGTTTTGTTATCTATTATTTGCGCTGCAATATTCTCGGGTTCAATGTTTATTACTCCATTATTTAAATCAAATGCTGTTGTTTATCCTGCAAATGTAGCACCATACTCCGATGAAAGTGAAACAGAACAAATGTTACAGATATTCCAGTCAAGAGATATTAAAGACAGCATTATTAAAAAATTTGATCTGGCAAAACATTATGAGATCGACCCTAACTATAAGTATTATTATACTACAATGCTTTTTTTGTATGGACAAAATATCAGTATTAGCAAAACACCTTACGATGCTGTAGAAATAGAAGTTATGGATAAAGACCCTCAAATAGCATGTGATATTGCAAACTCAATTCTTGATTTTTATAACAAAAAAATCAGGAAATTGCATAATACAAAATCTCTTGAGGTAATAGCTGTTTATAAAAATCAGCTTACTTCAAAAGAAAAAGATTTGGATTCGTTAAAAAACATTTTATATGATCTTGGTACAAATTATGGCTTATATGAATACGAAAGTCAAAGTGAGCAAATCACCAAAGGTTTTCTAAAAACTATTACAGGCTCAAACGCTCTACAGATCAACACAAAAGGTGTTATGAAATTAAAAGAAAATATGGAGAAAAAAAGTGGTGAATTATTTGCAGTAGTCCAGCATATTGAACATGAGTCGGAAAATTACGGTGCAGTAAAGCTTGAATACGAAATGGCACAGCGATTTCATACTGATAAACTTACATATACCAACGTTATAACTGAACCATATCCGGCCGACAAAAAAGCCTATCCAATAAGATGGTTGATTGTTGTAGTAACGGCTTTTGCAACTTTTTTTCTTTCACTTATTGTTGTAATGATTATTGAGAATTATCAAGCTTATCGAAATTCTAAATAGTAATTAATCCCGGAGGAGAATATTTTGTCAAAAAAAATCAAAATATTATTGGTTTATGGAATTAGTATTCTGTTCATAATACTAAACACAGTATTATTGACCAAAGAAATATACTGGTCATTGATCATTCCTGCTGCTTTATTATTCTTTATTTTGTATTTTATTTCTCTTGATAAAATTCTATTAATCATTGTTTTTCTTACTCCTCTTGCAATAAATATCAGAAATTTCGATTCCGGATTTAGTGTTTCATTACCAACTGAACCTTTATTGGCAGGTGTTGTACTTATTTATATAATTCGATTATTTTATTTCAGTACTATTGATTTTAAGGTTTTAAAACATCCAATAACAATTATAATTCTTTTGAGCTTATTATGGATGTCATTCACAAGTCTCACAAGCGAATTACCTTTTGTTTCATTCAAATATTTGATAGCTCGCTTGTGGTTTGTTATTCCTTTTTATTTTCTTGGAATACACTTATTTAAAGACTATAAAAACATTAAACGTTTTTCATGGGCTTATGTTATTCCACTGCTGGGAGTAATTTTTTATACTCTTTTCAATCATGCAATACGAGGGTTTAGCGAGGAAGCAGGTCATTGGGTAATGAATCCATTTTATAATGACCACACAGCGTATGGAACTATTTTAGCTTTTTTTATTCCAATTTTTATTGGATTTACTTTTAACAGTAATTACAGTCGTACATACAAACTTTTTGCTTTTTTTATTACAAGCATTTTATTCATTGCTCTTTTCTTTTCATTTAGCAGAGCAGCATGGATTAGTTTAGTGGTTTCTTTTGGTGTATATATTATTATTATTCTAAAAATCAAATTCAGATGGATATTTCTTTCCATTGCTGTAATTATAGGATTATTTCTAAGTTTCCAAAATCAGATTCTTGATTCATTAGAAAGAAACAAACAAGACTCTTCTCAAAATTTCATTGAGCATATTCAATCAATCTCCAATATTTCGTCTGATGCTTCAAATCTTGAGAGAATAAACAGATGGCAATCTGCAATAAGAATGTTTAAAGAAAAACCAATATTAGGATGGGGTCCCGGAACATACCAGTTTTTCTATGCTTCATATCAGCGATCAAAAGAAAAAACTATAATAAGTACTAATGCGGGAGATATGGGTAACGCACATAGTGAATATATTGGTCCTCTTGCCGAGATGGGAGTTTTGGGTTCACTATTTATGATTTTATTAGTAATATTTTCTATCAGAACCGGTCTTAAAGTTTATAGAAGGTCCAAAAACAAAGAAGTTAAACTCATTAGTCTGGCAACTATGTTAGGACTTATAACATATTTTGTTCATGGATTATTAAATAACTTTCTTGATTCAGATAAAGCTTCTGTTCCTTTCTGGGGATTTATTGCAATAATCGTAACCCTTGATCTTTATTACACAAACAAAAAACCCGAAGCTAATACTACGGATGATTAAAATTTAAAATGAGCTAAAATTTAAAATGACTAAAATGACTAAAATTTAAAATGACTTTAGTTCACTCTTAACTTTAGTTCACTTTAGGCACTGATTAATTTATCTTATTTTATTTATAATACCGGGAAGTTGTCTGAGTGCAACCATTTCTCTCCATTTTTTTCTTACATCTTCGGCAGGAACTCCAAAATATGTTTTGTTTCCTTTAAGATTTTTATCTACACCTGAAGTTGCAAGAACTACTGCGCCTTTTCCAATAACCAAATCTTTATCCACAGCAACTCTCCCCCATAAAATTACATCATCTTCTATTTTTGTAACACCGGCAATAGCAGCATGAGATCCGATCAGGCAATTTTTTCCTATGTAAGTATCGTGACCAACCTGACAATGATTATCCATTTTAGTACCTTCATCAATAATTGTATCCCCCGAAACGCCTTTGTCAATCGAACAAAGAGCTCCAACCTCAACATTGTCTTTCAATAAAACTCTGCCGCAGGATTCAAATTTTTTATACCCTTCCTTGCGTCTTTGAAAATAATATGCATCAGCACCAATTACAGAATTAGCATGGATAATCACATTATCTCCAATCTCACAAAAATCATAAATACTCACATTTGAATGAATAATACAATTTTTACCAATCTTAACATTATTACCAACAAAAACTCCGGGTTGCAAAACTGTTCCCTCACCTATTTCAGCAGTAATACTGATATTGTCTGAACAAGATTCAAATGGTCTGTATTTCTTAACTAAACTCACATAATCAGCAAAAGGATCTTTAGAAATTATTAATACTTTTCCCTCTGGGCAATCAACATTTTTGTTAATGATAATAGTAGTAGCCTTAGAATTTAAAGCTTTATTGTAGTATTTCGGATGATCTACAAAAGTAAGATCACCAACCTCTACCATGTGAATTTCATTTATACCACTAATCAGATGATTAGAGTTTCCAATGAATTTGGCATTAAGAAATTCAGCAACTTCACTTACTTTTAGATTTGAATTTAATTTCATTTAACTCTCTCCGAATATTGACCTGTGCGAGTATCAACTTTGATTTTATCACCAATATTTATAAAAAGTGGAACTTTAACGACAGCACCGGTCTCAACAGTTGCATCTTTAAAAGCATTAGTAGCAGTATTTCCTTTTTCTCCCGGCTCGGTATAAGTAACTTCAAGCACAACATAAGCTGACATATCACAAATGAGTGGAGTTTCAGTTTCAACATGGAATAGTATTTCTACTTCAATTCCTTCTTTTAGCAAATCTGGAGCATCTAACAAATCTTTATCAAAAAATGTTTGTTCAAAAGTCTCTGAATTCATAAAATGAAATATCGTATCTTGTTTATAAAGAAATTGATATTTTCTACGCTCTACTCTTTGGTCATCAATTTTTGTACCTGCCGGGAAAGTATGCGCAAGAACTTTTCCTGTTCTTAGATTTTTTAATTTTGTTCTCACAAATGCAGCACCTTTTCCAGGTTTTACATGTAAAAATTCAACAACAGACCATAATTCATTATTGAATTTCATACAAAGTCCATTTCTAATATCTGAAGTACTAGCCATATTAAAATAATTTTTATTCTGATTTTTGAAATTTTGAATATCCTTTCATTATACCACGTTTTGATTTTGCGATGAAAGAAAGTATTTCATCGCGCTCGGGTGTTACAGGAACATCTGCTTCGATAATCGAAACAGCCTGAGACACGTTATATCCCCTTAAATAAATTATTCGAAATATCTCCTGAATTGAGTTTATTTGGTCGTTTGAAAAACCTCTTCTACGCAAGCCAATAGAGTTAACACCAACATACGATATTGGTTCTCTTGCACTCTTTGAAAAAGGAGGAACATCTTTTCTAACTAAAGCTCCACCCGAAATCATAGCATGTTTTCCAATATTTACAAATTGATGAATGGCAACCAATCCTCCAACAATTGCCCAATCTTCAATAACAATATGTCCGGCAAGAGTTGCTGCGTTTGCCAAGATTACATTATCACCAATAATACAATCATGGGCAACATGAACATAAGCCATTAAAAGACAATTATTTCCAACAACAGTTTCGTAGTTAGCTTTTGTTCCTCTATTAATGGTAACAAATTCACGAATAGTTGTGTTATTTCCTACTTTAACAACAGTATCTTCTCCATCAAATTTCAAATCCTGTGGAATCGCAGAAATAACAGCACCGGGAAATATTTTACAATTTTTACCGATTCTGGCTCCTTCCATGATCGTAACATTTGACCCTATCCAGGTTCCCTCATCAATAAAAACATTTTTTTCAATATTCACAAAAGGCTCAATAACAACATTACTTGCTACTTTTGCCTGTGGGTGAACATATGCCAATGGTTGATTCATCTCTTTAATTTTGTGTTTTTCTGATTATTTTACTTTTGATATTTGAGCCAGCATTTCTGCTTCCATAACAACTTTTCCTCCAACGTATGCCTTACCCTTCATATTTGCTAATCCTCTTCTTATAGGAGACATTAACTCAAGTACAAATACGATTGTATCGCCGGGAACAACCGGTTTTCTAAATTTTACCTTATCAATTTTCATGAAAAATGTAAGATAATTTTCAGGATCAGGAACTGAATTCAAAACAAGAACTCCTCCTGTTTGTGCCATTGCCTCTATCTGTATTACTCCGGGGAAAATTGGTTCATCAGGGAAATGCCCAACAAAGAAACTTTCATTCATTGTAACATTTTTCAAGCCTACAATACGAGTATCGGAAAGTTCTATTATTTTGTCAACAAATAAAAATGGAGGACGATGTGGGAGTATTTTCTTAATCTGATTAATATCATATATAGGCTTCTTATGCACATCAAATTTTGGTATTTCTTTCATTTTTGATTTACTTTTTAAATATTGTTGTTTGATAAGTTTTGCAAATTGAACATTAGATGCATGTCCAGGACGTTTTGCTGTAATTTTTCCTTTAATCGGTTTCCCAAGCAATGCCAAATCACCAACTACATCAAGAAGTTTGTGACGGGCAGGTTCATTAGGATATTGCAATTTCAGATTGTTAAGTATTCCTTCTTTCAGCACTTTAATCTTTGGCTGTTTAAACAGAGTTGCCAGACGATCAAGCTCTTCCTGCGTAACTATTTTATTTACAAAAACTATTGCATTACTAAGATCGCCACCTTTAATAAGATCATTTTTAAGTAAAAACTCTAATTCATGAAGAAAAACAAATGTTCTGCATTTTGATATCTCATCTTTAAAATCATTAATACTATTTAATTCAGCATTCTGAATATTCAAAACTTTTGTTTCAAAATCAATATCAACAATGATTTTATAATCATCAGCCGGAGATGCAAATATTTTGACTTTATTTCCGGGATTTATATATTCAATATCAGAAGTTATTTCAATATATTCCCTGTAAGCATTTTGCTCAACAACACCAGCTTTTTCAAAAGCTTCAATAAAATACTTCGAACTGCCATCCATAATAGGTATTTCAAGTTGGTCGAGTTCTATCAAAATATTATCAATACCAAAACCAATAATTGCAGCTAAAACATGTTCAGTTGTATAAATCCTGACTCCATTCTGTTCAATAGTAGTTCCTCTTGAAGTATCAACAACATTATCAACATCTACATCTATTATAGGTTGATTCTCAACATCAATACGCTTGAATTTTATTCCGTGATTTTCGTGTGCCGGTTTAAAAGTAATATTAACATATTTTCCTGTATGTAAACCTGTGCCGGATACACAAATTTCCTTTTTTAAGGTATGTTGCTTTTCTAACATAAATATTTAAAAATAGTAATTTTTATAATATCGTGCAAAAATAGTAAAATTTAATTAAACAATCAGTAGTCAAATAAAGAAGACTTTAAGACTATGAAACACAATGATATTATGCCAAATAATTAACAAAACGCTGTGAATAAGTTTTTTATTTAAACATATAAAATTGTGAATCTATTCTTATTCTTGTATTGATTATCAATAATCAACAAATTAATATTAATACCCTAACAATTCTTGATTATGAAATATATTTTAAAATTCGAATCCATTTCTGTTATTATTCTATTATTTATTTTTTTTCCTATAATTTCTTTTTCGCAAACAAGTATCAGTAACAGCTTATTTAATAAATATTTCTCAGTTAATATTAATGCAGGACCAACATTATTTTGGGGTGATTTAAGAGAATATAAATACTCTCCTGTTATAAATAACAAGAATGAATGGCAAGTAGGTTATGGTGCAATTTTAAATTGGCAAATTAGTCCGGTATTTGGTTTAAGAGGACAATTACTAAACGGCAAATTATCAGGAACTCGGAGAGAAATTAACAGGTATTTTAGTGCAGATATTTTAGAAAGTAATTTGACTACAACGGTAAATTTCAGCAACTTACTTTTTAATTATCAAAATATGAGATTCTTTTCAGTTTATGGAGTCTTAGGAATTGGAATTACAAACTGGCGAACAGAAATGAAAGATTTAGAAACTGATAAAGTTATTGCCAGCAATGGCTATGGCTCAGGAAGAGGTCTGTGGGGAAGAACTCTTGAAGGAAATATTCCTTTGGGACTGGGGTTTAATTTTCGTCTTAATAAAAATTTATCACTTAATCTTGAAGGTATAATACATGGATTTAATTCCGATGAATTAGACACCAAAGTTGGTGGTTCTAAATATGATATGTATAGTTATACCTCACTTGGTCTTACTTACAAATTTATTCCCAAAAACGAGCATCCTATAATAATTAAACAACCGATTAAAAAGTTTGACTTAGAGAAAGCTTTTCCTCCGAAAACTGAAACTAAAACTGAAATGATTGAAACAATAGAAATTCCGGAAAAGATCGCTTCGTCGGATGAAATTGCTAAGAAAAATAAAGATATTATCAAAGAAAAAATTAAACCTAAATCAGAAACTAAAAAACCAATTGAACAAAAAAATATAATAACAGAACAAATTGCTCACGCACCTCAATTTGAATATAGGGTTCAAATTTTAGCTAAATTAAACAAGGCTCCATCATTAATGTATCTTCAAAATAAATATGGACTACGCGCTACAATAAGGGAAGACTTTCATAATGGTTATTATATTTATACGGTTGGCTCTTTTAAAAATTATGAGTCAACAAAAAGATTTAGAGATAAGCTCAGATCTGAAAATAAAATATATGATGCCTATATTGTTGTTTTTGAAAATGGTAAACGATTGAATAAATTGTCTGAACTCAAAAAATAAAATTTTAAATCTAAAATCAACAACTATTTTTTAAACTTTTCTTCAAGATATTCAAGTCTTTTTATAATACGATCAAAGTTACGATAATGAATAATTGATTTTCTCGATTTGGAAATATCAAATGCGGGAGATCCAAGAATGACAGCTCCTTTTTTCTTTACAGATGATGAAACTCCTGATTGTGCTCCAATTTTTACTTCATCAGCAATTTCAATATGACCTGAAATACCAACTTGCCCGGCTATCATACAGTTTTTTCCAATTTTTGATGAACCTGAAATTCCCGTTAGGGCAGCAATAACAGTATTTTCGCCAATCTCAACATTATGAGCAACCTGAATCAAATTATCAAGTTTTACTCCTCTACGTAGAATCGTAGAACCAAGTGTTGCACGATCGATAGTTGTATTTGCTCCAATCTCTACAAAATCTTCAATTATTACATTCCCGATTTGAGCAACTTTTTTGTAGTTCTTATCATTTTGAGGAGCAAAACCAAATCCATCACCACCAATAACAACTCCTGCATGAATTGTACAATCCTTGCCAATAATGCAATCAGAATAAATTTTTACAGATGCAAAAACTGTTGAATTATCTCCTATTTTTACGTTATCGCCAATAAAAGCTTGAGGATAGATTTTTACATTATCACCTATTTGTGCATTTTCGCCTATGTATGCAAATTCACCGATATAAATATCTTTGCCTGTTTGGGCACTCGCCGAAATAAATGCCTGATCAGAAACTCCCGACTTATTCAACTTTACCTCATTATACATTTCGAGTAAACTTGCAAAAGCCGAATAAGCATTTTCAACTTTTATAAGAGTTGTAGTAATTTCTTTTTCAGGAATAAAATCCGAATTGACAATTACAATTGAGGCATTTGTTTTATAAATATATTGATTGTATTTAGGATTTGCAAGAAAAGAAAGAGTACCTATTTTTCCCTCTTCAATCTTAGATAAACTATTAACTGTAATGTCAGGATTACCTTCAATTTTCCCGTTTAATACTTCGGCGATTTGCTTTGCTGAGAATTTCATTTATTATAAGATAAAAGACAAAAGTAAAAAGATTATGTAATTTTGCATATAAAAACATTAAAATTTCATAGTTTTATGATTAATTAACTATTATTGAGCAATATTTTTTGAAAAAGATCATTAAATTAGTTAGTAACTAATCAGTTTATAAATCTTGTTTTCTGGCTTTGAGGATATTTTTAAAATGGTATATGGGGTATAAAAGGTATAGGGGGAATAATGGTATAAAGGTATTTTCCCTTATTTCCCATATTCCCTTTATTTCCCAATTCAATAATATTTTTCAATTCCACCTTTGATTATTATTAATTTTATACTGATTAGTTACAAAAAATAATAACAAATCTTTAAAAAACATTCTAAATGGAAAACATTTGCATTTTATGGGTTGATGATGAAATTGATCTTTTAAAACCACATATCATATTTCTCGAACAAAAGGGATATGAAGTTCATACTTCAAACAATGGCGATGAAGCCCTTGATATTTTAAAAACAAGGCTTTTTGATATAGTTTTTCTTGATGAACAGATGCCGGGACTTTCAGGCATTGAAACTCTTGAAAAAATAAAAATTATTTTTCCCAACCTTCCTGTAGTTATGATAACAAAAAGCGAGGAAGAATCAATTATGGAAGATGCCATAGGCTCGAATATTGCCGACTATCTGATAAAACCGGTAAAGCCCAATCAGATACTTCTTTCATTAAAAAGAAATCTTGAAAACAAAAAGCTTATAAGCGAAAAAACAACTCATGCTTATCAGCAGGAATTCAGGAATATCAGTATGGAAATTTCAAATGATTTAAACTGCGAAGAGTGGAAAAACATTTACAAGAAATTAATCCGATGGGAACTCGAACTTGAAAAATCAGAAGACACAGGAATTATTGAAGTTCTGAAAATGCAAAAGGAAGAAGCCAATCAGGCATTTTCAAAATTTTACGAAAGAAATTATACCAACTGGATAAATATGAAATCGGAAGATCATCCGGTTATGTCGCATACTTTATTTAAAGAAAGAGTAGTTCCTGTATTGAACAATAGCGAAAGACCTTTGTTTTTACTGGTTATTGACAACCTACGATATGACCAATGGAAATCAATTCAGCCAATAATTGAGGAATTTTACAGAGTTGAGAAAGACGAAATTTTTTACAGCATAATTCCATCAACAACTCAATATGCAAGAAATGCTATATTTGCAGGATTGCTACCCAGCGAAATAAGTAAAAAATATCCTCAATACTGGATAAATGAATGGGAGGAAGGAACAAAAAATCAATTTGAAAAAGAACTTCTTGAAGAACAACTAAAAAGATATGGGAATGCCCCAAAATTTTCATATCATAAGATATTAAATCTTAATGCAGGCAGAAAACTTCTTGAAACACTTCCTAACCTCCTTAGCAACAAATTAAATGTAATAGTCTATAATTTTGTTGATATGCTTTCACATGCCAGAACAGAAATGGAAATAATCAGAGAACTTGCCGATGATGAAGCAGCATATCGTTCGTTAATGGTTTCTTGGTTTAAACATTCATCTTTGTATGAGATCATTAAATATCTTTCCGAAAAAAATATTGATATAATGATTACTACCGACCATGGCTCGGTAAAAGTTGATAATCCGATAAAAGTTATTGGCGACAGGGAAACAAATACAAATCTCAGATATAAATTTGGCAGAAATCTTAATTACAACAAAAAGCATGTTTTTAGTGTTTCCGATCCAAATAGTTTATTTTTGCCCAAACATAATGTAAGCACTTCATATATTTTCTGTAAAACAAATGACTTTTTGGTTTACCCTAATAAATACAATTACTATGCAAAATATTATCAGGACACATTTCAACATGGGGGTATTTCGATGGAAGAAAATTTGATACCGATTGCATATCTAAAAGCAAAAACGTAATTAGAGTCCGTATTTAAAGTTAATTATGTCGATGAAATTTTAGATTTATGATTTTAAATTTTAAATTCGATGCTATCAACAAAATATTAAATATTAATTTTAAATTTGAGCCCACTACGAAAAGTCAAAAAAAATAAAAAAAATAAAAATTGCCACGAAGACACCAAGACACTAAGATGCTCAAAACAAAGAATATCAATAAATCAATTTTAGTGAAATTTAATCCCGAAAGCTTTCGGGATTGGGTCTTTTCACATTGTGAGCCGTATTGTGTGGCTAAAATTTACTTTTCGGAGGAGACTCAACAATGAAACACTGCAACAATGAAACAATCAATTATCTGCAAATCCATAAAAGAGTTAGATAAAATTGCGAAACAATTAATTAAAACTCATCCCAATAAAAGAATATTTGCTTTTTACGGGAAAATGGGTTCAGGAAAAACTACATTTATAAAATCCATTTGCAAAGTTTTGGGTTCTGATGATATTATTAACAGTCCCACTTTTTCACTTGTGAATCAATATTTAACTCAGGATAATGAGAGCTTGTTTCATTTCGATTTCTATAGGATTGAAAAGCTTGAAGAGGTTATGGATATTGGCTATGAAGAATATTTTTATAGCGGTTCATATTGTTTTATCGAATGGCCTGAAATGATTAAAGAACTTTTACCGGAAAATTTCGTATATGTAAAAATAGAAGCTGACGAAGAAGGAAACTATAGATATATCAGTTTTTAAAAAGAGATATTTTTGAAAATTGTTTTGTCAGATTAAAAACCAGTATTCAGTATGGATACTGGATGCTGAATGGATCAAGGATCAAGAATCAAGAATCAAGAATCAAATATCAAGAATCAAGAAACTAAAAAAAACAATATGGAATCCGGTCAAAGATCATTTCCCAGTTTTTCTCACACCGAGAGCTTTATGCCAAAAGAAGAGAAACTCGAACTCGACAAAAACAAACAAGTATTAACAATTGGGATACCACGAGAAGCAAATATGCAGGAAAATCGTGTTGCTTTGGTTCCCGAAGCTGTTGGATTATTAGTTCAGGCAGGACATAAAGTTTTGATAGAAACAGGAGCCGGCAAAAATGCTCATTTCCCTGATAATGAATACAGCGAAGCAGGGGGACAAATATTGCAATCTTCCTCCGAAATTTATAAAGCTGATATTATTCTTAAAATTTCACCATTGAATGATAATGAAATAGATTTACTTAGTTCAGGTACAACGATTTTTTCTTTACTTAATTTAACAACACGCCAAAAGCCATTCTTTAAAAAACTAATTGATAAAAGATCAACTTCAATCGCTTTTGAATTCATAAAAGATAAAACCGGTTCTTTTCCTGTACTTCAGTCCACCAGCGAAATAGTCGGGAGAACATCTATCTTTCTTGCCTCGGAATACTTCAGCGATCCAAAATATGGCAAGGGAGCCATGCTTGGAGGATTCCCGGGAATTACACCAACAGAAGTAGTGATACTTGGTGCAGGAACAGTTGGCGAAAATGCTGCCCGTACAGCAATGAACATGGGAGCACAAGTTAAAGTTTTTGATAATAATATTTACAAACTTCGAAGGCTTCAAGAAAAACTGAATTCAAAAATATTCACTTCTATTTTTCAAGCAAAAGTTTTACACAAATCATTAAAAATGGCTGATGTTGTGATTGGTGCACTTCATTCGTACGAAGGTTCTATCCAATATCTGATAAGCGAAGACGTTGTACGGGAAATGAAGACCGGTTCAATAATTATTGATGTAAGCATTGATCAGGGTGGTTGTTTTGAGACTTCTCATCCAACAAAACACGATGATCCTGTATTTATAAAACATGGAGTAACTCATTATTGTGTTCCGAATATTGCTTCACGTGTTCCGCGTACAGCTTCTTATGCTCTTAGTAATTTCTTTGCTCCAATAATTTTATCAGCCGGCGAAGAAGGTGGTATTGAAAATTTGCTGAAAAGAAATTACAGTTTGTCAAATGGAGCATTTCTGTACAATGGAATTTTAACAAAACGTCATATTGGAAATTTATACGACATTCCTTTTCAGGATATTGAATTGCTTATGGCGGCGTTTCG
>JAIORY010000322.1 GCA_021107915.1 Bacteroidales bacterium
GACAAATAAAAAATCCCGTACACAAATAATGCGTACGGGATAGGATTTATTGTATAAATATATTATTTAATACCTCTAAGCCACACTTAGTATTTTTGGTGTGGCTTTTAAGAAGGCGTCAAGAACGAGGCTTGCGAAGTGTTTAAAATCAGGAGTTTACTTTTGTAAATGACTGGTTTTAAATACAAGCATAACGAAGTTATTGACGTTTTCTTAGAGCCACAATTTACACCATATCTAAAGCATGTTTAATATCTTTGAGAATATCATCAATATCCTCAATTCCTATTGACAACCTTACAAGTCCATCGGTAATACCTGCTTTTTCTTTCTTCTCTTTCGAGATTTTTGAGTGTGTCATCGAAGCAGGATGCTGTATAAGAGTTTCGATACCTCCAAGTGAAACAGCCAATAATGCAAGATGAACATTGTTCATCATTCTCTTGCCGGACTCAAATCCGCCTTTTAATCCAAAGCTTATTATTGCTCCGGAGCCACTCATTTGTCTTTTTGCAAGTTCGTGTTGTGGATGAGATTTTAAACCCGGATATTTTATCCACTCTACTTTTGGATGTGCCTCAAGAAATTCGGCAACTTTTTGAGCATTTTGTTGTGCTCTGTCAATTCTGACAGCAAGGGTTTTTAACCCACGTCTTGTCATATAAGCCTGATGTGGATCCATATTTGGCCCCATATTAGCCATCACTCCTTTTAATTTTTTATGATCTTCTTCATTTTTTGCAATTATCATTCCGGCAACAATATCGGCATGACCATTAATAAATTTTGTCATTGAATGTAAAACTAAGTCAGCACCAAGATCAAGAGGTTTTTGCAAATAAGGACTGCAAAAAGTATTGTCAACACAAACAGGAATACCTGCTTCATGAGCAATTTTTACAACAGCTTTGATATCGGTAATTCCCATTGTTGGATTTGCCGGAGTTTCGAGATAAATAAGTTTTGTATTTGATTTAATAGCCTTCCTAACATTCTCAGCATTTGTTGTATCAATATAAGAAGATTCTACTCCAAATTTTGCAAAAAGAGTTTCCATCACTCCTCTTGCCGGACCATAAACCGAATCAGTACTAATAAAATGACTGCCCGCTGAAAGATAATTCATATAAACCGTTGTGATAGCACCCATACCCGAGCTTGTCGCAATTCCTTTGTAACCGTTTTCAAGTTCTGCAACCGCAGTTTCCAAATCTTCTATTGTCGGGTTTCCAAGTCTTGTATAAATATATCCGTCATTTTCTCCCGAAAAACATTTTGCACCATCATCGGCATCATCAAACGAAAATGTTGAACTTTGATAAATTGGTGTTACTGCACTCTTTTTGTTACTTTTAATTCCACCTGCATGAATAAGCTTAGATGAAAATCCTGCATTTTTTGTTTCCATATAATTATTTTATTTTGATTGATTTTTATATTTTTTGCAAAGGTATTAATTCTGATTAAATGTTTGTCTTTAGAAATTAGAAATGTTTATGCTTTGCAAATATTTTGTAATTGATTACTATTTTTTCCTTTTTACTTGACGGAAATAAGCTGACCCTTCTCTGATCATACTTACTCCGCATTTTTCGCAAATTAGATTCCGGCAAGGAATACCTGCTCTATGTTCAATTTGAGTGTTACACTTCGGACAAACACAAAACCCCATACCCTTCATTCTACTACCTATTCCAAAATTTGTGTTATCCTTCACTGTTCTTAAAGACTCGTTGATGTGTTCGATATTTGACGAATCACATACAGGGCATCTTTTTAATATTTTTAATATTTTTGATTTTCTAAAAGTACTTTGACAATCATTACATTTATACCAATTATCTTCAAAATCAACGTTCCCTCCTTCAATAATTATTGATAAAGATTCGGTAAAAGCTTTTGCAATTTTTTTTCTTGCACTTTCATAAATCCTTGTAAATGTAGGGCGACTTACATCCATCTTTTTTGCCGCTTCTTCCTGCGAAAGATTTTCATAATCAGCTAATTTTATTGCTTCATATTCTTCAAATAATAATTTAACCGACTCATTGATCTCAGTCCTAATCCCAAAAGGTTTAAAACCTTTTAAAAATGGGGGCTGGTGCATCCGTCTAAATCTCTTTGGTCTTGGCATAAATTCCTGAAAATTTTTGCAAAATTAATGAACATATGTTCATTAAGCAAGTTATTTTAGTTATTTTAAATGAAGTGATGGTGAAAGAAATAATTGTAATTGGTTGTAATTGATTGTAATTAATGGTAATTATTTGCTAAGTCGCATGGATTGATCATTGGTAATCTATCATCAAAGCATTCTTTATTTCCCTATTTCCCTTATTTCCATCATCCTCCCATTTCCCATTTATTTAGTAAATTTGCTTTATGAATAATTTTCCTATTGATAATCAAATTTCATTACTAAAAACACTTTTTAAAAAGTGGTCAGGTGAGAATGCAAATCAGATACATTTACTTCCTTCGTCGGGTAGTAATCGAAAATATTTTAGGATAAAAAGCAGCAAATACAAGGCTTTGGGAGTCTTTAACAATAATTTAAAAGAGAATAAAGCCTTTATTGAATTTTCAAAACATTTCAAAAAACACTTTCTTAATGTTCCCGAAATCTATTATGAAGACCTTGAAAATAACATTTACCTGATCGAAGATTTTGGAGATATTGATCTTTTTTCATTAATTAAAAAAGATAAAAATAAATACTCGACAGAAATTATTAACATCTTTAAAAAAATACTTACTGAACTTATTAAATTTCAACTTACTGCCGGAAAAGACATTAATTATAATCTTTGCTATCCTCGAAAATCATTCGACAAACAATCAATGTTGTGGGATCTAAATTATTTTAAATATTATTTTTTAAAATTTGCAGATATTTCATTAGATGAACAAGAACTTGAAAATGACTTTCACTCATTTATTAATATTTTGCTTAAAGCAGATAATGATTATTTTATGTATCGTGATTTTCAGTCGAGGAATATTTTGATATGCGAAAACTCACCTTGTTTTATAGATTACCAGGGAGGGAGAAAAGGTGCTTTACAATATGATGTGGCTTCACTCCTGTTTCAGGTCAGAGCTGAAATGCCGAATAATATCAGAGAAAACCTTCTTGATTATTATATTGAACAATTGAAAAATTCGATTGATGTTGATGAAAAGGAATTCAAAAAATATTATTACGCATTTGTTTATCTCAGATTGATGCAAGTGATGGGAGCTTATGGTTTCAGAGGTTTATATGAAAAAAAAGCACACTTTGTTCAAAGCATACCTTTTGCAATAAAAAATCTAAAATGGATGCTTAAAAATCACCCACTTCCTGAAGGACTTTCGGAATTAAATTCTTCATTAAACAAATTGTCGGCATCCGATAAATTCGACACATCCATAAAATCACAAGATAAATTACGTGTTAGTGTAAACAGTTTTTCATTTAAGAAAGCTCCACCAACAGATATGAGTGGTAATGGCGGTGGTTTTACATTTGATTGTCGGGCACTCCCAAATCCGGGAAGGTATGAAAAATACAGATCATTCACCGGAAGGGATAAAATAATTATTGATTATCTTGAAAAAGAAAAAGAAGTTAAAAAGTTTGAGAATAATGTTTTTAAAGTTGTTGAACAACCAATTGAGAAATATCTCGAAAGAGGATTTACAAATTTGATGATTAATTTTGGATGTACCGGCGGTCAGCATCGTTCAGTATTTTTTGCAGAAAAATTAACCAAGCATATCAAATCAAAATATCAAATTGAAGTAGTGTTAAAACACTGCGAAAAAGAAAGCTGGAACATTATGTAAAACAAATATGATGGAATAATGGAGAAGGATGTGTTTGTTAATTGCAAAACAACATTAAGAAAAAAGAAAAATAATAGAAAAATAGGAAAACCAAACTCCTTCCCCTCGTGGGGGAAGGCTGGGAAGGGGGTGATACAATGAACGCAATGATTTTCGCAGCCGGCATGGGAACCAGACTTATGCCTCTGACAAAAAACAAACCCAAGGCACTGATCGAAGTTCAGGGGGTAACGTTAATTGAACGAGCAATCAAAAAGCTTGTAAGTTCAGGGTTTGATAGAATTATTATTAATGTTCATCATCATGCAAATCAGTTGATTGATTTTTTAAACAATAATAATTTTGATGCAGATATTAATATTTCTGATGAAAGCGATAAATTGCTGGATACGGGAGGCGGACTAAAAAAGGCTGAGAGATTTTTTGATAAAAATGAAGCTTTGTTGGTTTATAATGTTGATGTAATTTCTGATATTGATTTGAGGAAAATTTACAATTTCCATAATTCTTCAGGGGCAATCGCAACACTTGCCGTTAGAAATCGCAAGACCTCAAGATATTTGTTATTTGATAAAAAGAATGATTTGTTTGGTTGGGAAAATATAAAAACCGGAGAAGAAAAAATAATTCGCAAAGTTGAGGGTGAATTTTCGAGACTGGCTTTTAGTGGAATTCATATAATAAGTCCGGGAATTTTTAACCTGATAAATAAAACAGGAAAATTTTCGATGATTGATGTTTATCTCGAACTTGCAAGAACTCAAACGATCAAATCATTTAATCATGACAATTCATTTTGGATGGACATTGGCAGCATCAAAAATCTGGAGATCATTAATAATACCAAAGATATTTTTTAGGCAAGCTTATAAAAGCACTTAAAAACAAAAACTACTTCTGTTCCTGCTTCAGGCTGAAATAAACCTCATTAACCTTGAAACTTAGCGGGTAAAGTTTTTGCATTCTCTCTGAATATTCAAAAAACAATTCTTTATTGTTTTTAATATCCCATAATTCAGTATAAATAAGAAACCCAATAAATTCCGGATGTTTTTTTACCATCTCAACAATAGCAGAACCCATATAAGAATAATATTGCTTTTGGTTCTGGCTTTGCTCAGTAGCTTTCGCTTTTGCTAATTCAATTTCTTTGAAGATGGCATTGTCTTTATCCCCTTCAGCATAATCCAAACTAATCCTTGAGAATGATATAGACACATCTTTCCCCGGGCTTAGGATTACAGCAACTTGCATAGAATCAGTTTTAATTATATAAAAGTCTTTTACCGGTGGATATAGAATTATTTCAGTTTTACCATTTACTAATTTGTGCTGCTCATATCCATAAGATTGGGAAAAATTAAACATAGCTATTTGTTCAGAATTCCCGCTATATTCCACACTAACTTTAGTCGGATTTATATACTCATATTCATATTCGTATAATAGATTACCAACTTTCTTTGATACTAATCCGCGATCATTATATTCATAAGTACATTCCGTTTTGGTTTCTGAATCTGTCTTAAGCTTATCTATTCTGATTAACCTTCCTTTTGAATCATAGATATATTTATCTGTAGATTCAGCATAATTTACAGTAATCAATTTATTTCCTGAGTAAACATAAACAGTTGTATAATTAGTACCCATAGAATTACCACTCATATCCGTATATTTATAAGATGAGACATTATGATAACTAACCTCACTAATAGTTGCATCCTGTGCATATTTAAAAGAAATAGTATCATTAAAAGAACTACCAAATAAACTACTACTATTCCCATTTTGCTGAATAGAAGCAAGCTTTCCATTCTCATAATTAAGTTGAGTACTTATTTCTTCAGTCTCACCATCACTTTGATGTTGATATTCAATTCTATCAAGGTCATTGATAGTATTATATCCTACATTGTAAACTCCTATATACGAAGCTGAATCAAAAATATGACCTACTAAAATTTTATCATTTCCGTTATAAATATAAAATGTTTTTTCATCACTTTTCTTTATAACTCTACCATTACCATCATAATAAAGCTTAAAAAAATAATCACCGTCCAATTTTACTAAACATGATTTTACATGATGTTCCTTAACCTGATTGGGAGTTAATACATGTTCTTTGAGATCAAAAAAAGGATCGGAAAAGTTAGGGAGTTGCGCAAATAAAGAAGAAGAAAATACTAAAAGAAAAATAATTTGTAAACATTTTACAGATTTCATAAGATATAATTTTAGATGTAATAAGTGAGTAATTTTATTAATAACAACTTGTAATATTATACAATAATAATATTTTTTTTGAATTAAAGCCGGTTATTCTAATTTATTTTATCCATACTTTTGTTAAATAAAAAAAATGCTTACAAACATTTTTATTGAATTAAAGTAGATTATAATGCAATCATTTCTAGAAAAAACCGGTGATTATATTATTAATAATATTGACGAAAATATCAGCGATATTTGTATAGTTCTGCCAAACCGGAGAGCGAGTTTGTTTCTCAAAAAACATATTTCAAATAAAATTAGCAAGCCTGTTTGGTCTCCCGAAATATTTTCTATTGAGGATTTTATTTGCAAACTTTCGGGATACCGGATAATTGATCGTATTTCATTGCTTTTTGAATTTTATGAAACTCACAAAACCATTGAAGGTAAAGATGTTCAGGAATTTGAGAATTTTATGGAATGGGGTTCTGTTCTTTTACATGATTTTAATGAAATTGATCAATACCTTGTTGACCCCGAAAAACTATTTGGCTATTTAACTGATGCAAAAGCTATAAGCATTTGGAATTTAGACATGTCGCCTCTAACAGAATTTCAACATAAATATTTAAAATTTTATAATTCATTAATCAAATATTATAATCATCTGTCAAAATCACTTCTTAAAAAAAACCTTGCCTATCAAGGCTTAGCATACAGAGAAGTAAATGAGAACATTTATAAAATTATTAGAAAAATAAAATGGAAAAAAATAGTTTTTGCCGGATTTAATGCACTTACTACTGCCGAAGAAAACATCATCAAAACTCTAATTAAGAATCATAATGCAGAAATACTGTGGGATGCAGATAATTATTATCTCTCTCAATCGAATTCTGACAAAAGCATTCAGGAAGCCGGATTTTTCCTAAGAAAACATTTTAACAACAAAAATTTTTCAAGTTCAAAATGGATTGAAAATAATTTCCGCGAAAGCGAAAAAGAAATAAATATTATCGGTATTCCAAAAAATATAGGTCAGGCTAAAATCTGTGGCGATATACTTTCGAACAACAAATTTATTGACGACAAAAGTGCTCAAACAGCCATAGCACTTGCTGATGAAAATCTATTAATGCCGGTACTGAATTCCATTCCCGAGAGTATTAGAGAGATGAATATTACTATGGGATTGCCGCTGCAATTGACTCCTTTGGCAGATCTTTTTGAATCAATTTTTGCAATGCATGACAATGCCACAAAACTCTCGAAAGCACGATCAGCAGAAGTGGAAAAATTTTATCTGCGAGATATTTTAAAGATTATTCAACATTCGTTTATCTCAGGATTTTCGGAAATATTATTCGGGATAACCAAAGAAGAACTCAATTCTATTAAGCACAATCTAATAAAATCCAGCAATATATTTTTCTCTAAAAATGAACTAATAAAATATTATTCGCTTTGTCCTGAGTACGGAAAAAATACACTTGGTAAGTTTTTTTCTAATTGGGAAAACCCATCATCGGCACTTGCTAACTTTTCTAATTTGATAAGTGCGATAAAAAAATCTCTGATCAAACATAAGCAAAATACATCAAACGAATATAAAGTTGAATTGGAATATCTTTTTAATTTCTCTTTGATAATTAAAAGGTTAAAAGATATTTTAAATGAATTTTCCGCAATAAAAACTATCCGTTCATTACGTTTAATTTTCAAGCAAATTGTAAGATCATCAAATATTCCATTTTTTGGCGAACCGCTAAAAGGGCTACAGATAATGGGAATTCTTGAAACGAGAACTCTGGATTTTGAAAATCTGATAATGCTATCAGTAAACGAAGACATAATTCCTAAAGCAAAAAATCAAAATTCATTTATTCCTTTCGAGATAAAAAAGATTTTTAAATTACCAACATATAAAGACAGAAATGCAGTCTATGCATATCATTTTTACCGGCTACTTCAGAGGAGTAAGAATATTTATTTATTATATAATACCGAACCGGACACACTTGGCGGAGGAGAAAAAAGCAGATTTATTCACCAGATAATTCATGAACTCGAAAAATATAATCCTAAAATCAATATAAATGAAAAAATACTTGCATTGTCGCCTGATAAGGAAAAAACCGAAGCAAGTATTCAAATTAAAAAGACAAATGATGTTCTTGAGAAAATCAGAAAAAAAGCTGATTCCGGATTTTCAGCAAGCTCTCTAAATACATACATTAATTGTCCTTTGCAATTTTATTTTCGGGATATTGCAAAAATCAGAGAAATTGAAAACATTGAAGAAACAATTGATTCAGCAACACTTGGAAATGTAATACACAAAGTTTTAAAAGAATTATTTGAGCCATATAAAAATATTATTCTACAAAAATCTGATATTGATAAAATAAAAAAAGAGCTTAACCATATTCTTACAAAAACTTTTGAAACAGAGTTTAATTCGGGAAATATAAATTTCGGAAAAAACCTTTTAATAGTGAATGTTGCAAAAAACTTCATTAATGATTTTCTGAAATCCGAAAAGGAATTTATTAGAAAAAATGCTTCCTCGAGCAATCAACTTCATATTAAACATCTCGAAGAAAATTTTAAATCCGAAATTATTATTTCTAACGACTCTTCAAAAAATAAAATATCCGCTAAAATTATTGGAACTGTTGACAGGATTGATGTAATTGGAAATACTTTAAGAATTATTGACTATAAAACAGGAAAAACTCAAGCAAAAGAACTAAATCTGAAAGACTGGGAAGAACTTAAAAAGAATACAACTTTTAGTAAGAGTTTTCAGTTGTTGATTTATACATGGCTTTATTTTAAAAATCATTCTATTAGTGAGCAAACTATCGAAGCAGGAATAATTCCCTTAAGCAAAATCAGCAATGGAATACTTAATATTAAACTTCCTGATGCTGACGTAATTAATCAAGATACAATTTTAATTTTCGAAAACGAATTAAAAAATATTATTACTGAAATATTCAATCCTGAAATTGAATTCAAACAAACACAAAAAGCAGATAATTGCAAATACTGTGCTTATAAGGTTATTTGTGAAAGATAACTCAAAGATTGATTGATGAAATTTTGGAAGTAAAGCGCAGCAAAATATTAGCTTTTATAAGTTTATGATAAATCGGAATAGCCTGTCTGAATTAATTTAGGATTCTATCTTTTAAGTTTATAAATTAATCTGGCTAAAAAGATTATATAAATTCATTAGGAATTTTATCAAAATTATTTAATTTTGTTTATTTTGATAAACTTATTTATCGTTTTAACAAAAAACTACCAATTATGAGCATTGACGAAACAAACAAATTTAACATTCTTATTGTTGATGATCGAGAAGAAAACCTATTAACTCTTGAAAGTATTCTTGACAATCCGGAATTAAAAATCATCAAAGCTTTATCAGGAAATGAAGCATTAGGTTTATTACTCGAGTACGAAATTTCAATGATTTTACTGGATGTACAAATGCCTGAGATGGATGGGTTTGAAACTGCTGAGATTATTCGCAGTAATGAGCGGACTAAACACATTCCAATAATTTTTGTAACTGCTATAAGTAAACAACGTGAGTTTATTTTTAAAGGATATAAAACCGGAGCCGTTGATTACTTATACAAACCTCTTGATCTTGAAATACTTCAAAGTAAAATAAAAGCATATATTTCGTTTTTTAAACAAAAATTTGAAGTAGAACAAACAAAAATAAAACTGGAAAAAACTATAACAGAACTTAACAAAGCCAAACAAATATCTGAAGAAGCAACATTAGCAAAAAGTTCATTTCTGGCAAATATGAGCCACGAAATACGAACTCCATTAAATGGAATTATTGGTATGGCTGACTTGGCTCTAATGGATAAAGATAATACGGAAGGCCAAACAGAACGACTTAACGATATTAAACAATCGGGAGAATCATTGCTTGACATTATTAATGAAATACTTGACATATCAAAAATTGAAGCTGACAAGCTTGTTCTCGAAGAAGTTGAATTCAGTATTAGTAAACTTTTGAATAAAATTGAGAAATTATTGTCAGTAAAAACCCTCCAAAAAGAACTTGATTTTCAAATAAATATATCATCAGATTTACCGGATATTTTGCTCGGTGATCCGCTTAGAATACGTCAGATATTAATCAATTTAGCAGGAAATGCAATAAAATTCACTAATAAAGGATCTGTTACTATTAATGTAAAACTTCTTGAAAAAAAGAATGATAATTTAAAAATTGAATTTTCTGTTGAAGATACCGGTATTGGGATTTCAAAAGAAAAAATTGATTCTTTATTTGATTCATATAGCCAGGCAGAAAAATCCACATCCCGAACACATGGCGGCACAGGACTGGGTCTTATGATTTCAAAAAAACTAGTGGAAATGATGAACGGTAAAGTTGAGGTTGAAAGCGAAGAAAGCAAAGGAAGTAAATTTTATTTTATCATAGAATTAAAACAAGGAAAAACACCTAAAACAACGGATAAAACTTCGATTAAAAAAACAGAAAAAAACAAAATACCATCTAAACAACTCTCAATACTTGTAGCCGAAGATCAGTTAATAAATCGCAAAATTATTTTCCAGTTATTAAAAATAGCAGGACATAATGTTACAATTGCCGAAAACGGAAAAATTGCATTAGAAAAAGCAAAATCAGAAAAGTTTGATATTATTTTTATGGATATTCAAATGCCCGAAATGGATGGGCTGGAAGCTACAAAAATGATAAGGAAATATGAAAAGAAAAACAATAACCACACACCTATTGCTGCAATGACCGCACATGCAATGAAGGGAGACAAAGAAATATGTCTTGCTGCCGGCATGAATTACTACCTTACTAAACCAATAAATCAAGCAGAGCTTAATTCAGTAATCGAAAAATCACAAAACGAATAAAATTTTTAAACAAAATAAATAATTCTTAATAAATTGTGAAAATGGATAATGACACCGGTTTCAATAAATTTAAACAAGTTATTAAATCTAACTTATATATAGGATTAGGAAAATCCTTATTACTTTGGTTTCTGGCAATTTCATTTATCCCACTTCTTGCTCTTAGTTTTATCAATTATTTAAATTCATATATCGGTCTTTCAACTGCTGCAGAAAATTCTCTTAAAACAACTTCCCAGCTCAGGGTTGAATATCTAAAAACTTATTTTTCTAACACAGCAGACTTTGTTGAAATTCAATCCAAACAAGAATCAAATATTAAATTTATTAATTCTTTAAAAAGCAACTATCGAAAAAGCAAACTTCCACTTAATGAATATGTTTACAGTAATAATTGGAAAACTCTCACAAGTAAAAAACATTCTGAGCTTCAGAAATTAATCCTCAAAAAAGAATACTATGATATATATTTTATTGACCTTAATGGAGATATTTTATTCAATTTAAAACAGAAAGAAGATTTGGGAACTAATCTTTTTACAGGGAAATATTCAAAATCACTTCTTGCAAAATCCTGTAGTATCTCATTAGATTCAGATAATATAGTATTTTCTGATTTAACTTTTTACAAACCTGTCTCTGATTTTCTTTCAGGATTTTTTGTTAAAACATTAATTAACGAAGAAGGTGAGAAAATTGGAATGCTTGCCATTCAAATTACTATTGATAAAATAAACAAGATAATTCAAAATAATTTAGAATATGGTGAAACAGGTGAAACATACCTTATTGGAGAAGATCTGTTATTCAGATCTTCAACACGTTTCGATGATAAATCAATTATATTGAATAAAAAAGCTACAAGCAGCAAAGCACTTGACTGGCAAAAACTTGTAATAAATAAAAACGACAAACAATACATCAGAAATACTGAACTTGATGTTGAGGATGTTACTATTTATATTAACAACAGAGGAATAAGTGTTCTGGGAATATACCGTAATCTCGGTTTTTTAAATAAATATGGAATACAATGGGCATTAATTGAAGAAGTTGAACATGACGAAGCTTATGCTTATGCAAAACAATTATCGGATATTGCAAAAATAGCTTTTATCATAACAATAATTATTGTTTTCTTTATTGCGCTATTTGTTACCCAAAAATTTGTTAATCCCATTAAAAAACTCTCAACATGGGCAAAAGAAATTGCAACCGGTAAACTTGATAAACAATTGATTGATGCTCCAAAAAATGAAGTTGGAGAAATGGTGCATTCTTTCAACAGACTTGTAGAATCGCTTCACTCTTATGCAGCAGTGAGTGAATCAGCTTCACTAGGGGATTATCCAAAATCTGTAAAAATAAGAAGCAAAGATGATATACTGGGAAAATCAATGAGTACAATGATAAACAGCTTTAAAGAAGTTGTTAATCAAGCAAATCAAATAGCAAAAGGTGATTACTCCACAAATATTACTCCCAGAAGCGATAAAGATACCCTTGGAATTTCTCTTTTTGAAATGACAGAAATCCTAAGAAAAACATCAAAAGAAATTTATAATCAGGACTGGTTAAAAACAGGACTTAACGAGTTAGAGGTAAAATTAAGCGGACAAAAAAATATTCATCAACTTACAAACGAGGTAATTACTTTCTTAGTTAAACATCTTAACTCTCAAATTGGACTTATTTATCTTTCAAAAGAAAATAAAATTCTTGAACTTAGTGCTGATTATGCTCTTAAACATAAAAAGGAATACGAAAATTTTAAATTTGGAGAAGGTCTGATAGGACAATCGGCAAAAGAAAAAGAAAAAATATTTTTTATTAATGATGGGAAAAAACTTCCCGGAGTTGACATTGGTATTGGGGAAAAAATAGTCAATAACTTTATTTTTACCCCCTTAGTTCTTGAAGATAAAGTATTAGGTGTAATTCAAATTGGCTCAGTCAATAAATTTACAAAACTTCAACAATTATTTATTGACAACTGTACCGAAAGGATAGCAATAGCCGTAAATACTGTTCAATCACACACTCATGTTGAACTTCTACTCGAGCAAACTCAGGAACAAGCTAATGAATTAACTGTTCAACAGGAAGAGCTTAGACAAGCAAATGAAGAACTTGAAGAGCAAACAAAAGCTTTAAAAATATCAGAAGAAAATTTAAAAAATCAACAAGAAGAACTTCGTGTAACCAATGAAGAACTTGAAGAAAGAACTAACGATCTTGAAATTCAAAGAGATAACATTAATAAGAAAAATGTTGAACTTGAACAAGCACAAATTGAGATTCAACAAAAAGCTTTTGATCTTGAACAAGCAAGTAAATACAAATCCGAGTTTCTTGCAAATATGTCGCACGAACTCCGTACTCCGTTAAACAGCATACTTGTTCTGTCACAACTTCTTGCATCCAACAAAAGAGAACATCTAAACGAAAAAGAAATCAAATATGCAAAAACCATAAACACATCAGGTTCAGATCTTCTTGAACTAATCAATGAGATTCTTGATCTTTCAAAAGTTGAATCAGGAAAAGTTGAATTAGACATTGAGGAGATTTCTTTATATGATATAATAACTTCAATTACTAGCACTTTCAAACCCATTACTGAAGACAAAGGCATAGAACTAAAAACAAGTATTAGTGAAGATTTACCGGAAAAAATAAATTCTGATTTTCAACGTATTTATCAGATAATTAAAAATTTGTTCTCTAATTCCGTAAAATTCACTAAAAAAGGAAGCGTTGAATTAAATATTCATAGTGCAAATAAAAACACTAAATTCATTTCTTCCGACTTGAAAGTTGAAAATGCCATTGCTTTTTCGGTAACTGACACAGGTATCGGAATCCATAAAGATAAACTTCAATCTGTTTTTAATGCATTCCAACAAGCTGACGGAACAACAAGCAGAAAATATGGGGGTACAGGCCTCGGACTTACTATTTCAAAAAGTTTTGCAAAATTACTTGGAGGCGAACTTCAGGTGAAAAGCACAGAAGGAAAAGGGTCAACATTTACTTTATATATTCCAAATAATATTGATAATTCTACATCTATAACAAAAACAGATTCTTTTATAAAGGAAAAAGAAACAGATAAAAAGAAGGCAAATAAAACAAAAGACAAAAAACAACTTGAAGAAAATCTATTTCAACCCTCAATAGAACTTGAACGAATTGATGACAGAAACAGAATAAATAAGGGTGATGATTTTATTTTGATAATTGAAGATGATTTGAATTTTTGTCAGATATTGATAGACCTTGCACATGAAAAAGGATTTATGTGTATGATTGCTCCTGATGGAGAAACCGGCTTACATTATTCAGATTTTTATTTGCCAAGTGCAATTATTCTTGATCTCGGATTACCGGGAATTGATGGATATGAAGTTATGGAAAGACTAAAGGCAAATTCAAACACACGACATATTCCCATTCATATTATCTCAGCTTCAGACAAATCTATCAAAGCCATGAAAATGGGTGCAATTGGATTTTTACAAAAACCTGTTGATGAAAGCGAACTTAATAATGTCTTTAAAAACATCGAAAATATTATTTCAAAACCTATCAAAAAAATATTAGTTGTTGAAGATGAAGCATTGATGCGAAAAAGCATTGTAAATTTACTTGGCGACGGGAATGTATCTATCACAGCCGTGGAATCGGGAGAAGAAGCATACAAACTTCTCGAAAAAAATAAGTACGAATGTATGGTTCTTGATCTTGGTCTTAAAGAACTATCAGGATTTGAGCTTCTTGAAAAAATCAGAAAACATGAAAAATGTAAAGAACTTCCCGTAATTATTTATACAGGAAAAGAACTTTCTAAAGAAGATGATGAAAAATTACAGAAATATGCCGACAGCATAATTCTCAAAGGAGCACGTTCATTTGAACGACTACTTTCCGAAACTACACTTTTTCTCCATCAGGTTGAATCAGACATGCCAAAAGACAAGCAAAAATTATTACAAATCTTTCATCAAAAAGAATCAGTACTGGAAAACAAAAAGATACTTATTGTTGATGATGATATGCGTAATGTATTTGCTCTTTCCAGTGTCCTCGAAGAAAGAGGAGTAAATATTATAATTGGGAAAAATGGAAAGGAAGGAATAGAAAAACTCAAAAATAATCCTGATACTGACCTGATACTTATGGATATTATGATGCCGGAAATGGATGGTTATGAAGCAATGACTAAGATAAGGATGCTTAATAAATTCAAAGATATTCCCATTATTGCATTAACAGCTAAAGCTATGAAAGGTGACAGAGAAAAATGTCTCGCTGCCGGAGCTAATGAATATCTTTCGAAACCAATAAACGAAGAAAAATTAATCTCATTATTAAGAGTCTGGCTTTATAAATAATTATGAATCAGGAAAACATAAACGAAAACATCAATATTGAAATCAAATTATTATTAGAAGCCATCTTTACAAAATATGGTTATGATTTCAGAAATTATAGTAAAGCACATATTAAAAGGCGAATCCTTCACCGTGTTAGTGCATCAAATCTCAACAGTATTTCCGAAATCCAGCATAAAGTCCTTTATGATAAAGATTTCTTTGAAATAATACTTCGTGATTTATCAATTAATGTTACTGAGATGTTTCGAGATCCTTCTTTTTACAAGCATTTAAGAGAAGAAGTTGTACCTATTCTAAAAACTTATCCATATATAAAAATATGGCATGCAGGCTGTTCGACAGGCGAAGAAGTTTACTCAATGGCAATACTATTAAAAGAAGAAGGAATTTATGACAGAACGCAAATATATGCAACCGACTTTAATAAACTTGTTTTACAAGCAGCAAAAGAAGGAATTTATCCAATAAACAAAATAAAAGAATTTACTTATAATTATCAGAAAGCAGGAGGAGTGAATTCATTTTCTGATCATTATACTGCAAAATACGATTCTGTTATTCTTAATAAGTCGCTAAAAAAAAATATAGTCTTTGCAGAGCATAATCTGGTTACTGACAATGTATTTGCTGAGGTTAATGTTGTGATTTGCCGTAATGTCTTAATTTATTTTGACAAAAAACTCCAAAACAGGGTATTCAATCTGTTTGAAGAAAGCCTGATACAAGGAGGATATTTATGCTTAGGTTCAAAAGAAAGTCTTAGTTTTTCGAATAATTTTAATAAATATACAATTATAAGTGATAAGGAAAAGATATATAAAAAAAAGTTGGGAATTTGACAAGTATTAACTAATCAGTACTTAAAGTGAACTTAAATTACGATAAAAAAAACTGAACTTAAAATGCAATATCAAGCAATAGTAATTGGAACTTCAGCCGGTGGATTAAATGCTTTAAAGATAGTATTTTCTTCATTACATGAAAATTTCAGTATTCCTATTCTTGTTGTTCAGCATATTAGTTCACATTCAGATAATTACATTACTAAATTTTTTAATAATCTGTGTATGCTTAATGTTAAAGAAGCTGATGAAAAAGAAAAGATAGAACCGGGAAATATTTATTTCGCTCCACCAAATTTTCACATGATGGTTGAAGAAGACAAAAGCATTTCGCTTTCTGTTGATAAAAAAGTTAATTTTTCCAGACCTTCTATTGATGTCTTGTTTGAAACTGCCGTATATGCTTATTGTCCTGCTTTGATTGGAATAATACTTACCGGTGCAAATAATGATGGCGCAAAAGGTTTAAAATTAATAAATGACAATGGTGGACTTACAATTGCCCAAAATCCAAAAACAGCAGAAACAAGAACAATGCCCCAAGAAGCGATAAATATATCAAAAACCAATAATATTTTAGACTTAGAAGAAATCGGAAAGTTTCTAAATAAGATTGATAAGGATCAGAAAAAAATATTAAAAAATCTAAATTAATTTAAAAAAATAATATTGCTAATTACTTAAAGTTTATTTTATCTTTGAATTTTAAAAAATAGTATGTCTTTTGCAAAAATAAATAATATTGATATTTATTACGAAGTTCACGGTGAAGGAGAACCATTGATACTTATAGCCGGATTTACCGCTGACAGCCAGAGTTGGCAGTTCGTGATAAATGATCTTTCAAAACATTTTAAAGTAATAATTTTTGATAACAGAGGTGTTGGAAGAACTGAAGATACTGATTCACCCTATACTATTGAACAAATGGCAGACGACACAAAAGGTCTGATGGATTATTTGAATATTCATGCTGCTCATATTTTAGGACATTCAATGGGCGGATATATAGCACAAAAACTTGCTATAAAATATCCCGAAAGAATATATAAGCTAATACTTTGCAGCACATCACCCTTTGCTACTAAAAGAAATAATATATTTTTTCAAAGCTTATTAGAATTATCACAAAATAAAGCGGATCAGAAACTTTGGTGGAAATTATTTATCCCATGGCTATTCACTACTAAAAATATTAGTCAAAGTAAATTCGTAAGTTCTTTTTTGCAGTATGTTTTGGATTATCCATATCCACAAACACAAAAAGGCATTGAAGGACAAATTAATGCTCTTATAAATTTTGATGTAGTAAATGAATTATCAAAAATTCAATCCGAAACCTTAATATTAGTTGGAGAGGAAGATATTCTTATTCCTCCAACTGAAGCCGATAAATTATACAAGGGCATTACACGAGCAGGATATCCCGTGTATATTGAAGGAGCTGCACATTCTATTCATAATGAACAACCAAAGGAATTTTATCACACAGTGATGGGATTTATTTTCAAATTTGTGAGATAGGATGCTGGATGCTTGTTTCTTGATGCTGGATACTTGTTTCTTGATTCTTGATACTTGATACTTGATACTTGATACTTGATACTTGATTCTGGATCGAATAAATTATATTTCTTGCTTTTCAATTTTATTTTTTCGATTATGAAAAACACTTAAAATCAACATTAATAATATGGAGTATAGAGAATCTAAAACAAAAATTATCGCCACATTAGGTCCTGCTTCCTGTAATAAAAATGTCTTACGAGAAATGTTTATCTCAGGTGTTGATGTTTGCAGAATAAATTTTTCGCATGGAACTCACAAGCAACATTTGGAAACAATAAATACAATAAGGGAATTAAATTCAGAACTTGGGATAAATGTTGCAATTCTTGCCGATTTACAAG
>JAIORY010000226.1 GCA_021107915.1 Bacteroidales bacterium
TTGTTAATTTTGATGTCTGAGGAATTATTGTAAGAATTGCTTTCGCCAGATCAGCTGCATAAGTGGGTGTTCCAATCTGATCGAAGATTACTTTAAGTTCATCTTTTTCTTTCCCATATTTCATCATTGTTTTAACAAAATTATTCCCAAATTCAGAGTACAACCATGAAGTTCTGAAAACTATTGATTTATCATTATTATTTAGTGCTTCTTTCTCCCCATTATATTTTGAAAGTGCATAATTCGACAGAGGTTTAGGCTCATCTGATTCGATGTAAGGTTTGTTATTTTTCCCATCAAAAACATAATCAGTAGAAATATGAATGTAAAACGCATTATATTTTTTTGAAATCTTTGAAAGATATTTAACAGCAGTTGCATTTATCAATTCAGCAATTTCAGGGTCTTCTTCTGCTTTGTCAACAGCATTATAAGCAGCGCAATTAATAAGAAAATCAATATCACTTTTCTTAAAAAAACTATCCAACTCATCGTAATTTGTGATGTTGAGTTCATCAACATCAGTATAAATAAAATTATAGTCAGGGAATTGAGGAGATAGTTTTTTTATTTCATTCCCTAATTGCCCGCGGCTGCCGGTGATCAAGATATTCTTCATTTATTTAACAACTGTTTTAAAGAAATCAATAGTTCGTGTTAATCCTTCATCAAGGTGAACTTTTGGTTCCCAGTTCAACTCCTTTTTTGCCAGAGTGATATCAGGTTTACGTTGCATAGGATCATCTTCAGGAAGAGGTTGAAAAATAATTTTTGATTTTGAACCGGTCATTTGAATTACTTTTTCAGCTAATTCGAGCATGGAAAATTCGCCGGGATTACCAATATTTACAGGACCGAAAAAATCATCTCTCGAATTCATTAATCGTATCATTCCTTCTATCAGGTCATCAACATACTGAAAACTTCGTGTTTGTTCACCATCTCCATACATTGTAATATCTTCATTTTTTAGAGCTTGTACAATAAAATTAGAAACAACCCTGCCGTCATGAGGATGCATTCTGGGTCCGTAAGTGTTAAATATTCTTATGATCTTGATATCTACATTATTTTGCCTATGATAATTTACAAATAATGATTCGGCGCATCTTTTGCCTTCGTCGTAGCAGGCACGTGTTCCAATAGGATTAACGTGTCCCCAATAGCTTTCGGGTTGAGGATGAATTTTCGGATCACCGTAAACTTCACTCGTTGAAGCTTGTAAGATTCTTGCATTTATTCTTTTTGCAAGTCCAAGCATATTTATTGCTCCGGCAACGGAAGTCTTAATAGTTTTAATCGGGTTATATTGATAGTGTATTGGGGATGCAGGGCAAGCAAGATTAAAAATTTGATCAACCTCAATAAAAAACGGCATGGTAACATCATGCCTAACTAATTCAAAATATGGATTATCCAGAAGATGAATCACGTTTTGTTTTTGTCCTGTAAAATAATTATCGAGGCAAATAACTTCATTGCCTTCATTTAATAATCGTTCGCATAAATGAGAACCAAGAAATCCGGCTCCTCCTGTAACTAATATTTTTTTCTTCATAATAATAATTGGATTTTAAATTCAAGGTAAAGATATAAAAAAAATCTGTGAATCTGTGACAAAAAATAGAAGCCACTGATTCACAGATTAATTAGTGTCCGTTCAAGCAATTTAAGATTTTAGAATTTAGATTTAATATTTTAAAATATTAACGGATTCTATTAATTTGAATCTAAAATCATAAATCATAAATCATAAATTTAATAGATTACTTCTCAGCATTAACGCCAATACAATAATAAGTAAATCCGATATCTTTCATTTCTGAAGCATCATAAATATTCCTTCCATCAAAGATAAGTGGTTCTTTCAATAATTTTTTAACAACATTAAAATTAGGGAATTTAAACTCATCCCATTCGGTGAGAATCATTAAGAAATCTGCATCAATCAATGCTTCATATTGATCTTTTGAGAATTCAATTTTATCACCAAGTATTCTTTCAGATTCTTCCATAGCAACCGGATCGTAAGCTTTTACTTTAGCCTCTGCTTCTAAAAGTTTTTCGATAACTACTAATGAAGGAGCTTCTCTCATATCATCGGTTTTGGGTTTAAATGATAATCCCCACATAGCAACGGTTTTTCCTTTTAGGTCGTTATTAAAATGCTTCATTGCTTTACGTACCAGTATTGATTTTTGAGTTTCATTGACTGCTTCAACAGCTTTTAAAACCTGCAAACTATATCCGTTATTATCGGCAGTTTTAACAAGAGCTTTCACATCTTTTGGAAAGCAAGATCCGCCATAACCGGTTCCGGGATAAATAAATTTCTTTCCGATACGACTATCGGAACCAATTCCTTTACGTACTGCATTTACATCAGCTCCAACAATTTCGCATAAATTTGCAATATCATTCATAAAACTAATCTTGGTTGCAAGCATTGAGTTAGCTGTGTATTTTGTCATTTCAGCCGAAATAATATCCATGAAAATAATTGGATGACCATTCATAGTAAATGGTTTGTAAAGTCGATTTAGTGTTTTTTCTGCTTTTGCAGAATCAACACCAACAACAATACGGTCCGGTTTTAGAAAATCGTCAACAGCTGCACCTTCTTTAAGAAATTCAGGATTTGAAGCAACATCAAATTCTAATTTACTACCTCTTTTGTCAAGTTCGTCCTGTAATGCTGCTCTAACTTTTTCGGCAGTTCCAACAGGAACAGTACTTTTTGTTACCATGATAAGATAGTCTTTCATATTTCGTCCGACATCTCTTGCTACTTCAAGAACATATTTAAGATCGGCACTTCCATCTTCATCCGGTGGAGTACCAACTGCTCCAAATACAACCTGACAGTCATCAAGAGTAGTGGAAATATCAGTTGTGAAGCTTAGTCTGCCTTTTTTTACATTTCTGTGAACCATTTCTTCTAAGCCCGGTTCAAAAATCGGAATAATACCCTTGTTGAGATTGTCAATTTTTTTCTTGTCAATGTCAACGCATGACACTTCGATACCAACTTCTGCAAAACATGTTCCGGTAACCAAACCAACATAACCTGTACCTACTATAGTAATTTTCATAATTTTATGGATTTATAAATAATTGTGATTAAGTGTTGCAATTTGTAAAAATAATATTTTTTTTAAGAAATTATTTTACAAAACTAATTATTTTGTTTTGTTTTCAATATTGTTTTTGTGTATATTTGAAAATTAATTATGAAGTACTCTTTACTAATTGGAATTTAAAAACTCAGATACTTTGCTGGTTTTCCCAAAATCCAAAAATTTATCTGTAAATCTGTAGCTTTTTGAATTTAATAATTGGAACTGTCAACTGATAACAGACAACAAAAATAACCTACTATGAAAAATCAGGAAAACAAATCAAACGCCGAATTGAACAAAGAAAATGAAGTACTGCAAGGAAAAATCAAGGAATTAGAAAAATCAGAAGAACAATTCCGGTTAATTGCAGAAAACACAAGCGATAATATTGCTGTTACCACCTTTGACCTGAAAGCGAAATATCTCTATGTTAGTCCTTCAGTAAAACCTGTTCTTGGTTATGATCCCAAAGACTTGGAAGGCAAGTCCTTTTTCGATTTTATACACCCTGAAGATAAGAAATTATTACTCCCTTTGCTAAAGAAATATATTAATCTAAAAATTAAAAAGCTTCTGACAGGAAAAGAATCAACTATTAGTGAAACAATTGAATTTCGCTTTAAAAATAAAGTTGGAGACTGGCATTATATGCAAAGTAATATAAACCTCGTGGGAAAACAACTTCTTTCTGTTGCCAGAGATATCACCGAGCGCAAATGGATAGAGTCAAAACTTAAGCAGAATGAAAACATGCTGCGACAAATTATCAATACAACACCCAACTGTATCTACGTGAAGGATCGAAATGGAATGTATCTGATAGTGAATAAAAAAATGGCAGAAATGCATAGCACAACACCTGAAGATATAGTTGGAAAATACGATTACGAGATCGCACAAAAATGGTTTAAAAAAGTAAATTATAATAAATTTAGAAAAGCCGAACAGGATGTTATCGACAACAAAAAGACACTATTTATAACCGGAGAACCCTTTGTTTACAAGGACGGAACTGAACGATGGTTTCAAACCACTAAGATACCATTTGAACTGGAAGGTAATCAAAATTGTCTTCTGGTTATATCAATTGATATCACCGAAGGTAAGCTGGCAGAGAATTTACTACAAGAAAGTGAGAAGCAATTGCAAACTTTGATTGATGCTATACCAGGCTTCGTTTGCTTTAAGGATGGTGACGGATGCTGGCTTAAAGCTAATGATGCAAGCATTCGGATTTTTCAACTCAATGACTTAGACTATAGGGGAAAGAAAGACTCAGAATTAGCTAAACTAATTAGTAACCTTCGAGGTGCATTTATTACTTGCAAAGAAAGCGATGCAAAAGCATGGAATGAGGGTGCTCTTATTCATGCAGAAGAGTCGATTGCTGATTCCGATGGTTCAATTCGGGTTTTCGATGTAACTAAAGTACCTGTTTTTCATCCTGATGGCAAAAAGAAAGGGCTTGTTATAATAGGATATGATATTACCGAACGCAAAGAAACAGAAAAAGATATTAAACAGAAAATGAATGAACTTGAAATTTTTAACGACGCTACTGTGGACAGAGAATTATTAATCAACGAACTAAGAAAAGAAATTAATGAACTACTCAAGAAATCGGGTAACGAACCAAAATATAAAATTGCAAAGTAAAAACTCCGGCTTTCCGGTGAATAGGAATAAAAAACACTTGGAAATTTGATAACTGTTAAAAACACCGGACTTGAGATGAAAGACTTGAAAATATTTTGCTAAAAATTTAATGTACTAATACATATTTAGTGGAACATTGACAAATGCGAAAACGAATAAATGCGAAAATACTAAAATAATAATTTACCATTAAAATTGTAGTAGAACCAAAATTAAGAAAGGAAGAAAAATGAAAATACGGACAAAACTTGGAATTATTCCAATTGCATTAGCCATAATAATGTTGATCGTATCATTATTAGTTACACTGATAAGTTCTAATAGTGCCATTAGAGAAAATATTGAAAGCCAATTATTGACAGCTGCACAATCCAGAGCAAATAATATTAAAATACTTTTAAATGAATATAAAAATATTGTTCAGGTACTTGCGGTAGGGATTCCTTTCACTAATATATTAGACCCGCAAGTAGATTATGAAAGAAGAACTACCGAATGTGATATAAGAATAATTAGAACTATTGAAGCTATTCCAAGCATTAACAGAATTAGAATATTAAATACAAAAGGTGTTGTAATTTCCTCCAGTCAAGAAGATATTGGATTAGATCTAAGTGAAGAATATGTCTTTATAAAAGGAAGAGAAAGTGTTTATATTGGTCAAATTCACAAATCTGCATATACATGGAATCTTGTTATCAGTATCTCAGCCCCAATATATGTGAGAGGTATATTTTCCGGAGTTTTGATTATGAATTTTGATGTAGAAAAAAAATTGTTTAAAATAATGGCAAATAGAATCGGTCTGGGAAAAACCGGAGAGATTTATCTTGTGAATAAAGGTGGTTATATTATAACTCCAACTAAGTTTATTGATGATACAGCAATATTAGAAAAAAAAATAGACACCGAGCAGATCAACTTGTGTATTTTAGAACACAAAGAGGAAGGCTTTTCGCTGGAAATGAGTGAAACCCCGACTGTATATAATAATTTTACCGGTAGTAAAGTTCTTGGATCATTTTGTTATATTTCCGAGATGCAATGGTGTTTGGTTGCAGAAATTGATGTTAAAGAAGCAAATAAACCGATAAATAAACAAGCTATTTTACTAATTACAATTTTCTCGATTTTACTTATTATCACCATAATTATTGCTATTATGGTTTCAAAAGATGTTATGTTACCAATTATTAAATTACAAAAAGGAACCGAGGAAATTATCAAAGGTAATTTGGATCATAAAGTAGGTATTGAATCGAAAGATGAAATTGGTATGCTTTCACGCTCATTTGATAATATGACCGATAAATTAAAAAACACACAAAAGGAATTAAAAAGCCACACAGAAAGTCTTGAAACAACTGTAAAGGATAGAACTGTTGAACTGAAAAAGCAATTTGAAAAAAGTGAAAAACAAAGAATTGCTACTTTAGTTGTTTTAAGTGATCTAAATATAGCAACTAAGAAATTGAAGGCTGAAATTGCCGAGCGCAAGCAGGCGGTGGAAGAACTTGCAAAACATCGTGAACACCTTGAAGAACTTGTTAAAGAACGCACCAAAGAACTTGAAGAAAAAAACAAAGAACTGGAGCAATTTAATAATCTCTTTGTAAATAGGGAGTTCAGGATAAAAGAGTTAAGAAATAGAGTGAAAGAATTGGAAGAAAGGCTTGGAATTTGAGATGATTAGTTTTGGGTTTCGGGTTTGAGGTTTGAGATTTCAAGTTTCATATTAACTTTAAGCTATTTCAGATTAAGTTTGAGAAAAGATGAATAATTATTTGAGTAATAAAGTATCCATACGGACTCCTTTCAGTCGTTGGAGTAATGGAATAATGTAGAAAGATGATTGTTAATTGCAAAACAACATTGAAAAAAAAGTAAAATAATTAAAAACCCTGAATATCTAACTCCTTCCCCTCTTGGGGGAAGGTTGGGATGGGGTGATAATTAAAAATATACTTCTATGAAAAATCAGGAAAACAAATCAAGCGCCGAATTGATCAAAGAAAATGAAGTACTGCAAGGAAAAATCAAGGAATTAGAAAAATCAGAAGAACAATTCCGGTTAATTGCAGAAAACACAAGCGATGTTATTACATTGCAAACATTTGATATGAAATCATCTTATACTTATGTAAGTCCTTCGGCTAAAGCATTAGCCGGTTATGAGCCGGAAGAATTATTAGGAAAGTCCTGTTTTGATATTATTCATCCCGAAGATAAAAAAGTGTTATTTCCTTTGCTAAAGAAATTTATTGCTTACAAACTAAAAAATCTTATAACCGGAAAAGAATCAACTATTACTGAAACAATTGAGTTTCGTATTAAAGATAAATCAGGTAAATGGATTTATGTTCAAAGTACAGGAAATAATGTTGGAAATCAATTACTTTTTGTTACCAGAGATATAACCGAGCGCAAGAAATCAGAAGATACATTAAAACAGTCCGAAAAAAACTATCGGGACATTTTCAACAATGCAACTGATGCAATTTACATACAGGACAGGAAAGGTTGTTTTCTTGATGTAAATCAGGGAGCTATGGACATGTATGGATATCCCAAAGAATTTTTCTTAGGTAAAACACCTGAGTTTTTATCTGCTCCCGAAAAAAATGATTTGAAAAAAATCGCCGGATTTGTCGAAGATGCATTTAATGACAAACCCCGGGAATATGACTTCTGGGGAATACGAAAAAATGGTGAAGTGTTTCCAAAAATTGTTCGTTCACAAAAAGGTGTTTTTATGGGCAAAGAAGTAGTTGTTACTTTAGCATTAGATATCACTGAGCGTAAAAAAGCAGAAGAAGAAATCCGAAAATTATCCAAAGTAGCAGAAACAACTCCGGACGCTATCGTGATATCAGATATGGAGGGAAAAATAGAATATGTAAACAGGGGACTTCTTACACTTGGCGGCTTTAAAGATGATAGTTTATTAATTGGGAAATCAATCTTTATGTTCAGCAATGAAGAAGGCGAAAAACAATTAAAAGAAAAAATTATTCCAACAATATTATCTAAAGGAAAATGGGAAGGGGAACTCCCGGTTAAACGAATAGACGGTTCAATATATCCGGCAGATTTTGTTTGTACAGTAATACTTGATGAAGACGGCAAACCAAAATATTTATTATCTAATTTTCGTGATATCACAAACAGAAAAAAAACAGAAGCAGAATTACGCGAAAGCGAACAAAGATTTAGAGATATGGCAAATCTTTTACCACAAATTATTTATGAAACAGATATCAACGGGAATCTTACATTCGTGAATAAACAAGCATTTGATTCTTTTGGATATTCTCAGGATGAATACGAAAATGGAATTAATGTTTTGAATGCATTAATCCCTAAAGATATTGAAAGAGCAAAAGAAAATATGCAAAATATACTTTACGGAAAGGAAATTGGAAACCCTGAATATACTGCTCTAAGAAAAGATGGAAGCACATTTCCGATTTTAATATACGCAAGTCCAATTTTTATAGATAATAGACCTGTTGGTTTGAGAGGTATAATTGTTGACATCACCGAACGTAAGCAGGCAGAGGAAAAATTACAAAGAAAAGAAAAACAATTACGACAAGTTATTGACACTGTACCACACATGATTTTTGCAAAAGACAGGAATGGTCGTTTTATTATGACAAATAAAACGGTAGCTGATGGATGCGCCACAACCCAGGAAAATATGGTTGGGAAAACACACCCTGAATTATTGGGTGCTACACCTGAACAATATGAAGCGTATTTAAATGATGACCGTGAAGTTATTGACAGTGGAGAGATAAAATTTATTCCCGAAGAAGATTATACTTATCCTGATGGTCATAAGGCAATTATGGAAACAACCAAAATTCCGTTTACTTCTGCAGGAATACCTGCTGTTTTGGGTATATCAATTGATATTACTAAACGTAAGCAGGCAGAAGAAGCACTAAAAGAAAGCGAAGCAAAATATCGCTTACTCGCCGACAATTCAACAGATATTATTTGGCAAACTGATTTGAAATTAGTTTTTACTTATGTCAGTCCATCAATAAAAAATATTTTCGGATACTCAGTTGAAGAGTGGATTGGAAGCAGATTGTCTCAACATGCCAGTAGAAAAGAATTTATTAAAATAACAAAAAAAGCACTGTATGCAATAAAACATTACAAAAAATTTAAACACATCACTTTTAATACAATAATGTTGCGTAAAGATGGAACTGAAATTCCTGTTGAAATTACAGGAAAATTGCTAAAAAATAAAAAAGGTTTGCCAATTGGACTTCAAGGAACTACCAGCGACACAACTGAACGTACAAAAGCAGAAAATGAATTGAAAAAATACCGCGAACACCTTGAAGAACTCGTAAAAGAACGCACTAACGAATTAGAAGAAAAAAACAAAGAACTTGAACATTATAATAAATTGTTTGAGGGCAGGGAGTTCAGGATAAAAGAATTGAGAGATAAAGTGAAAGAGTTGGAGAATAAGAATAAATAAATTGCGACAACACCAAAATTTATTGTGGTGAGAATTGAGTAAAATCTAAATTATAAATAACAAGCAATAATGAGCACATTAAAACAAATTATTAACAGTCGAACTACTTACAAAATCTCTGTTTCAATCCTTTTTGGATTAGCAGGGTTTTATGCAAATTTTCATACATTGCTTTTTCCCATTGGAGAATATACCGCCGCAATATTAATTGGATTATTATTTCCGGCTCTTATAACTTTCAGTTGGGGCTGGAAATACGGATTGCTTTCTGCCCTTGCCGGTGGTTGTCAAACAATGTGGTGGATATGGGGGCCAAGTAATGGTTATGCAACTTTCTTTGTTGTTGTGCCATTTACTTTGTGGATAGTATGGCATGGAATATTTGCAGATTTAAGGAGAAAGCAAAAAACCCCGAAATGGTGGCAAAATATGTATGTAGTTGAAATTCCGTTTAGGATTTTAAACACAATAAATTTATACACATTAACGAGATGGGCTATAACATTTAATCCACCTCCTTGGAAATGGGCTTTAAATGCAGCCGATACAACTCCAATGCACTTTTCAAATTTTGTTGTAATAAAACAAGCTGTGGTTGGATTTATTATATTGCTTTTAATAGATGTGTTGTTAAATTTTAAAAATGTAAGACGATTTTTTAAATTAAAAATTGAGTTTCGAAATTTTAAACCTGAGAATATTATATCAGCCTATTTGCTTATGGGTGTTGCATTTTGGATGTTTGATAGTGTTTTTTGTTATCTTTCTGCCAATACAGAAAGCTCTCTTCTTGATTTACTCGCATTAAACATTCCTTCTCATAATGTTTTTGTTAGATGTGTTTTTATTATTGGTTGTTTGATTGCAGGTCTTATTACTTCAAAAATATTATATAAACAATATAAAAGCGAAGAACGGTTTCAACTTATTGTACAAAATATGCCTGTTTTAATTAATGCCATGGATGAGAAAGGAACTTATCTTTTTTGGAATCGTGAATGTGAAAAAGTTACAGGATATAGTGCCAATGAAATTACCGGAAAACCAAATATTCCTGAACTTTTGTATCCTGATAAAACTTACCTGCAAAATTTAATGAAAAAATGGAATAAAATGGGAAATAATTTTTCGAATTGGGAAATGACTTTAACCGATAAAAATGCTTCTCCCAAAACAATATCATGGTCAAATATTTCAGACAGTTTTCCCGTGCCCGGTTGGAAATCATGGTCAATTGGAATTGATATTACAAAACAAAAAACAGCGGAGCAGAAGCTAATTAAAGAACAGGAGTTTTCTAATACTTTAATCCAGGCTTCACCTATATTTTTTGTTGTTATTGATGCTAATGGAAAAACCATTATGATGAATGATTCAATGCTTAAAGCTCTTGGTTATACAATAGACGAAGTTAAAGATAAAGATTATTTACGAACTTTTGTTCCGAAAGAAAACCATAAACTGCTCTTTAAAGTTTTTAAAGGCTTAATTCAAAATCATAAAGGACAACTTAATGAAAATCAAATATTAAAAAAGGATGGAGAAATGCTTTTGATTGAATGGCATGGAAGACCAATTCTTGATGAACAAGGAAACCTCGATTATTTCTTTGGTGCCGGGATAAACATTACCGAACGCAGAAAAGCTGAACAAGAACTGGCGAAACACCGCGAACACCTCGAAGAACTTATAAAAGAACGCACCCAAGAATTAGAAGATAAAAATAAGAAACTTGAAGAATTTAACGACCTTTTCGTAAATCGGGAATTCAGGATAAAAGAGTTGAAAGATAGGGTGAAAGATTTGGAGAAAAAGAATGAATAAATTTTAAATTAAAATGAATAAATCGTTAAAACGATTACAAGAATGTGTTGTATATGCTCTACCACCATAATAAATTATGGTGTTGTCTCAAAATAAAATACAACTATTTAGGACAACACCACAATTTATTGTGGTGATAAGAAAATAACAAATTGCGACAACACCACAATTTATTTTGGTGCTATGAAAACAATAAATTGCGACAGCACCACAATTTATTGTGGTGATAAGAAAGCAAAATATTAATAACTAACCGCTTCAGCGGTTTTAAAACAAAGAAATTATGGCATTACATTCACACGTTAAAATTTGGGTTCACACAATATGGGGAACATATATGCGTGAACGTATTTTTAATAAATCATTACGATTGCAAATTTTTCAACATTTTGTAGATAAGTCAAAAGATATTGGAATAGAAATCGAAAAAATGAATATTCAACCCGAACATATTCATCTTCTTTTCCCATTACCATCTGATAAAAGTATTTCACAAATTGTAAAATTATTAAAAGGAGAATCATCAAGATGGATAAATGAAGAAAATCTAATAAAAAGTAGTTTTAAATGGCAAAGAGGATATGGAGCATTTTCGGTTAGTGCATCACAATTGTTAATTGTAAAAAATTATATTAAAAACCAAGATGAACATCATCATAAAAAAACATTCGCAGAAGAATATGAAGAATGGGCAAGACAGTATGGAGTATGGGATGATTAATAAATCGTTAAAACGATTACAAGAATGTGTTGTATATGCTCTACCACCATAATAAATTATGGTGTTGTCTCAAAATAAAATACAACTATTTAGGACAACACCACAATTTATTGTGGTGTTATGATGAAAAAAAACTAAAGGAAAAAAATCATGTCAATAAAAAAACTAAGTTGGAGAGTTAAACTGATAACGCTTTTTACAGGGATTTTAGGTTTGTCACTTATCATTCAAATATTTTATGTTATTCCATACATTCGCAATCAGGAAATTGAAAAAACTCAGCTTCTTCATGAAAATATTGCATCCAACATTGCACAACTATTTGACTCTGATATTCTTCAAGCACTAAGTAGAACGAAAGAGCTTGCAAAACGAGATATTTTTTCTCGAATGGACATCCCCGCAATGCAGAAAACAATAGATATCATTGTTGAGGGTTCCTATCGCATAGAATCTATATTTGCTTTTAATTCTCATGGTTTGTTTATATGCGGGACTATGGATGATTCATCTTTTTGCACTAAAGAAAACTATGCAGATAGACCTTTTTTTGCTGTTCCATTTAAAAATGGTAATACCTTTTTTTCCTCACCATATTATTATATCGGTAATAATTTGCTTGCTACATCCTTAGGTGTTCCTATCGAATCGGAAAGTGGTGAACGAATTGGTGTTCTTATCGCAGAAATTAAATTGAATCATCTTATTGAGATAGTAAAATACTATCCGCTATATAAAACCCAAGTTATATATGTTGTGGATAATAATGGCAAAGTAATAGCTCATTCCGGTATTGATCTTTTTGCTTTTAAAGATGGACCTCTTTCTTTGAGTTTGGATTGTCCATTGATACAAAACATTTTGAGCGACAAAAAAGACGGATCTATAAAACACAAACACGAAAAAGAAAATTACTATGGTTCTATTGCTCTCCTTAAATCCAATGGTTGGGAAGTTATTGTCGAAACACCAATGAAATCCATTCTTGCTGAATCCAATATAGTTTCCGGAAAAATCCTATTTATCAATCTATTGATTTTTGTAGTCGCATTTATTTTCACTATCATCTTTGCACGGCAGATAACTGCAACACAAAGAAAAGCCGAAAAAACAATACTGGAAAGCGAAGAAAAACATCGTCAACTTATTGAAACTACCTCTGAAGGGTTCTGGCTTCTTGATTCTGAAAAGAAAACCATTGATGTAAATCAATCACTTTGTGATATGCTTGGGTATTCAAGAAATGAGATGATTGGAAAAACTCCCTTGGATTTTGTTGATAAACCAAATCATGATATATTCGAAGAACAAATTTTAAAATCAAAAACCACTAAACACAGAACCTACGAAATTTCTCTAAAAAAGAAAAATGGCATTAATTTCCCAACGCTTTTTAATGCAACCTCTCTAATTGATAAAAAAGGGAAACCTTCCGGTTCTTTTGCTTTTATCACAGACATCAGCAAACGTAAGCAAACCGAAAAAGCTTTACGAGAAAAAGAAAACTATGCAAGGGCAATTTTTGAACAGTCTCCAATAAGTATTCAGGTTTTTGATAAATACGGTTTAACTATTGATGCTAATAAAGCTTATGGAGAATTATGGCAAATTCCTTCAGATGAAGTAATCGGGAAATATAATGTATTGGAAGATAAATATGTACAGGAAACCGGCTGGATGGATTTTATTGGAAAAGCTTTTGAAGGCGAAACTAATTTCCTTTCGGAGTTAGAATATGATCCGGCAAAAAGTGGAAATCCTGGTAGAAAGCGAACTTTAAAATGTATTATTTTCCCTATAAAAGATGAAAAAAACGAGGTTAATAGAGTTATATTAATGCATGAAGACATCACAAGTAAAAAAATAATAGAACAAGAAATTCATAAACATCGCGAACACTTAGAAGAACTTGTAAAAGAACGCACAGATGAGTTAGATGAAAAAACCCATAAACTTGAAAAATCCCAGCAATCTCTTGCTCTTCTTCTTAAGGATGTTAACGAATCGCGTGATGAACTTAATAAGACAAATAAAGAAATCGAAAAGAAAACTAAAAATTTGAAAAAATCCCAGCAATCTCTTACATATCTTCTCGAAGATGTAAATGAAGCAAGAGTAGAACTTGAAAATTCTAATAGAAAACTGAGTATTATAAATAAAGAACTTGAAGCATTTTCTTATTCTGTTTCTCACGACCTTCGCGCTCCATTAACTAGAATGGATGGTTTTAGTCAGGCATTACTCGAAACTTATTCAGATAAGCTTGATGAACAGGGAAAACATTTTTTAAATCGTATAAGATCATCCAGCCGGCACATGGCAAAACTTATTGATGATATGCTTGCTTTGTCAAGAATATCAAGAAAAGAGATATATAGACAACAGATTCATTTTTCACAAATAGCAAAAGAAGTTTCAGATGATTTGATTAAGGCTTATCCAAAAAGGAAAGTTGATCTTAAAATTGAACAAGGACTTTCAGCTTATGTAGATCAAAAATTTATAGTAATTTTACTTGAAAATCTTTTCGGAAACGCTCTTAAGTTTACCGGAAAGAAAAAAAATGCAGTAATTGAATTTGGTAAAAAAACAATTGATGATAAAAAAGTTTTCTTTATAAAAGACAACGGAGCCGGATTTAATATGAAATATTATAATAAAATATTTGTTGCATTTCAGCGTCTGCACCACGAAGAAGATTTTCCCGGTACAGGAATAGGATTGGCAATTGTACAACGAATAATAAATAAACATAATGGTAAAATTTGGGCAGAAAGTGAGGAAGGGAAAGGTAGTGTGTTTTATTTTTGGTTATGATGAATTGGAAGATAGAAACTGGAAATTAGAAATTGGAAATTAGAAATTAGAAATTAGTACAACTTATGCAGATAGTCCAAATTTCAAATTTCTATTAACAAATAAAAAACAAAAGATTATGAAAAGAGTTTATGAATTAGATGTTTATCAGTTGGCCGAAGAGTTATCAGATTTAGTATGGTATGATTTTGATAATTGGACCAAGAAAATTCAAAATACTATCGGCTATCAAATTATTAAATCATCTGATAGTATTGCAGCAAATATTGCAGAGGGATATGGTAGATATACTCCGAATGACAGAAAACGATTTTATCTTTATTCTCGAGGATCATTCGAAGAGACAAAAGCATGGTTAAGAAAACTAATCAGAAGAAATATTATTAGTAAAGAAGATTCAGAAAAGTATAAAGAGATAATTGATAAATTGGGGCCAAAATTAAATACGTTTATTAATAGTACTAAAGTTTGAAATTGGAAATTCGAAGTTCGAAACTGGAAATTGGAAATTAGAAACTGGAAATTAGAAATTAGAAATTAGAAATTGGGATGTTTTGCTGATTTCTGTGGAATTCGAAAGGCGTTTTATAAGTCTGTGATTTAATAAAAATGAAATTGGAAATTAGTACAACTTATGCAGATAGTCAAAATTTCCAATTTCCAATTTCCAATTTCTAATAACAAACAAAAAAACCATGAAAAACCTAAATCTACTTATTATTGATGATGTTGCTGATGATGCTGAATTAATTGTTTTGCAATTAAAATCAGATAAAATCAAATTCTCATGGACACATGTTGATACTGAGAAAAAACTTAAGGAATCATTAATAAATGAAAAATGGGATGCAATTATCTCGGATTATGCTATGCCCGGATTTGATGGACTTGCGGCATTAAAAATAGTTAAAGAGTGGGATGAAGATATGCCTTTTATCATGGTTTCGGGAACCATTGGAGAGGATGTTGCAGTGGATGCAATGAAAAAAGGAGCTCAGGATTACCTGATGAAAGGGAAGATGAAAAGACTTGGGCAGGCTTTGCTTAGAGAGATTAATGATGCTGAAAATAGAAGATATAATAAAAAAGTCGGTTTAGCTCTTGCAAAAAGTGAAGCGGAATTAAAAAGTATTTTCATGACTTCACCTGTTGGAATTGGAATTATTTATGAGGATAGAGTTTTGCAATATGTAAATGAAAAAATTAGTGAAATTACAGGTTATAGTGAGGATGAGCTTATTGGAAAGAGTTCCAGAATTTTTTATATTGATGATGATGAGTTTAATAAAATAGGAAACAAAATATATTCTGATGTTGAAAAAATTGGTATTGGAAGTATCGAAGCTCTTTTAAAAAGAAAAGACGGAAAGAAAATAGATGTACAAATTAATCTATCCAGAATTAATGATAAGGATAAAACTAAAGGATATACTTTTACTTTCAATGATATTACAGACAGGAAACGAAATGAAAAGATAAAATCAATTTTATATAGTATTTCTAACGCTGTTACTTCATCGAAAGATCTAAAAGAATTGGTAGATTTGATTAGAAATCAATTGGGAGAAATTGTTGACACAACTAATTTTTTCGTTGCCTTGTATGATGAAAAGACTGACACCTTTGAACTGCCATATTATTCAGATGAAAAAGATAATTATAATTCTTTTCCTGCCGGAAAATCAATGACTGCTTATGTTATCAAAACTCAAAAGTCTGTTTTAGCTAAATGGAATGAAATTAGCGAGTTAGAAAAATTAGGAGTAGTTGAAACTATTGGTGTTAGTTCTAAGATATGGTTAGGTGTTCCATTAAAGATAAAAGATAAGTTTACAGGTGTTTTGGTTTTGCAGAGTTACGAAGATGAAAATGCATATACACAAGACGATTTGAATACACTGGAGATAATTTCACAACAGGTAAGTATTTCCATTGAACGTAAAAAAGCCGAAGAAGATTTGAAATTAGCTCTAAAAAGAGCTAAGGAGTCAGATAAATTGAAATCTTCGTTTTTATCTACTATCTCGCACGAGCTTCGTACTCCCTTAAATGCAATTATAGGTTTTTCTGAGATTATTAATGATGAAACTACTAAAGAAGATATTATTAATTTTACAAAAATGATCAATAGAAGCGGTCATGATTTATTTGAAATTATTGAAGATATTCTTGAAGTTACGAATATTGAAAGTGGAAAAACTTTGATATTAAAAAAAGAGGTTAAGTTATATCCAATAATGTCTTTTCTTACTTCTGAAATAGAATTAATAAAGGAAAAGGAAAGTAAAAAGCATTTGGAGATAATAGTTGATTTACCTGCCGAAACAAAAGATTTAAAGCTATTTACTAATTCGGTAAAAATCAAAAAAGTATTTATTCATTTTCTTAGGAATGCAATTAAATTTACCGAAAAAGGTAGTATAAAGTATGGACTAATATCCGAAAATGATAGAATTATTTTTTATGTTAAAGATTCAGGAATTGGAATACCTGAGAATAAACAAGATGTTGTTTTTGACAGTTTCCGGCAAATAGATGATTCTCACACCCGTAAATATGGTGGAATGGGAATAGGTTTAACAATAGTGAAAAAAATAATTGAATTGCTTGATGGAGAAATTTGGTTTGATTCTGTTGAAGGAAAGGGTTCAACTTTTTATTTCTCAATGCCGGTTGTTACAAAAGATACTGAAATAAAAATTGATATTAAGAAAGCCAAAAAAGCCTTGGAAGGAAAAACAATATTAGTTGCAGAGGATGAAGACTCAAATTTTATGCTTTTAGAAAAGATATTTGGAATGGAGAAAATTAATGTAATTAGAGGAGTTAATGGAAAAGAAACAGTTGAAAAATTCAAAGAGAATAAAGAAAAAATTGATCTGATTTTGATGGATATAAAAATGCCTGTTATGAATGGTTATGAGGCAACTAAGGAAATAAGAATAATTTCTGATATTCCTGTCATTGCCTTATCAGCATATACCTCAGCAGAAGATAAAGAAGAAGCTATAGATTGTGGTTGTAATGATTTTATTGAGAAACCGATTAGACGTCCGGTATTGTTGGAGAAGATAGCAGATTCTTTTGAGGTTTGATACGGGATGTCTATCCATTCGGATTTTCTTTGATCGTACGGACTAATGAAACAAAGTGAATCCGTATGGACTTCGTGTCGCTTGTTTCCGGTGAATGACACGAAGCCAACGACAATAAAATGACAGGAAGCAAATAACAAATTATACCAATTGTATTTTAAAATGCGCTGAAAGTGCATTTTGAAATTTACAATGGTTAATGCCGATACATAATCAAAGTGCTTTAAGAAGTGAAACGAACTTAAAGCGCATTTTG
>JAIORY010000355.1 GCA_021107915.1 Bacteroidales bacterium
ACCTTAATATGAAGTTTATTAGCAAATACTGGATTATTCGATCATTTAAATATACTTTTACAAAAGCAGAATCTATAATTTATTTTATTAATAATAAAAATTTATAATTAAAACCAAACATAAATTATGAAAACTCTAAAGTTAAAAAAGCTTATCAATTTATTATTATTAGTTTTTATTGTTTCAACCTATTCGTGTAATAAATTCAACAATAATGATGATGACAATGATAATACGTTATTAATGGAAAAGCTTGTTATTGCAGACAACTTTAATTATGAAACAAGCAAGGATGTTTCTATTCAAATATACGCAAAAAATAATCAGGATAATCCTATTCCAAATGTTAAATTCAATTTATATACTGCCGATCCTGAAGAAGGTGGATTATTTATTCTTAGTGGTGTAACAAATGAAAACGGACAATATTTTATAAATTACGAAATACCAACTTATTACAATGAATTAGTAGTTACAACAAATTATATCGGACTACAAAATATGGCTATTATTCCGGTTACTGATGAAGGAATTATTCATACTTTTGGTGGATCACAAAATAAATCTTTAAAATCAAACGACATTGTTGAAAATATTAACTTTGATTTTGCTTATCTCGGAACATACAACAGCTCTGGAGTGCCAAATTATCTTGAACCGGTAAATGATATAATAGATTCGGATTTTCTTGATGATATCAACAACACACTCCCCGAGCAAATTCAATTACCCGTAGGGCATCCACAATATTTTGAAGACGGACTCCAACATAATATTTCATTATTGGATCCTGCTGATGTTTATGTAACTTTTGTTCACGAAGGCGCAGGATACAAAAATGTTTTGGGTTTTTACACTTTTGAAACAGGAAATCCTCCTTCATCAATTGACGATATTGAAACCATTACAATAATTTATCCAAATGTTTCGTATCAGGGAAGTGGTGGCGGATTAGTTTCAGGGAACAAAGTCAACATTGGTCAATTTCCGGGAAACACAACAATTGGCTGGGTGTTATTTGCTAATGGTTGGTATAATGGACAAGTTAATAATTCATATTATAAATTTTTCTCTGATCCTAATCTCAACCCCGAAAGCACTGCAACCCTCAGACAACATACTGTACTTTTAAATGATCTTGGGAGAAACCTGATTTTGCTTGGCATTGAAGATTTAAAAAGAGAAGGTGGTTGGTGCGACCATGATTTTAATGATGCCGTTTTTTATATCACAGCTGATCCGCTACAATCTGTTGACCTTTCAAATCTTCCAATGATAGATTATACCGGAGTGGATAGCGATTCTGATGGAATTACTGATGAAAATGATGATTATCCTGATAATCCTAATATGGCTTTTAATAATTATTTCTTCACACAAGGGACTTATGGAACTATTGCTTTTGAAGATATGTGGCCAGGAACAGGTGATTATGATTTTAATGACCTTGTGATTGATTATAACTTTAACCAAATAACAAATGCCGACAATAAAGTAGTTGAAATTTACGGAGAATTTGTTTTAAAAGCTTTTGGAGCCAGTTTTCATAATGGTTTTGGTATTGACTTAGGCATAAACCCCAACATGATAACAAGTGTAACAGGTTATAATACACAGGAAAGTTGGGTTGACCTAAATGCCAAAGGTTTGGAAAACGGTCAAACTAATGCTGTTTTTATTGTCTTTGATGACACTTATAACCTAATGTCACATGTTGGAGGTATTGGTGTTAACGTAAATCCAACTTATGATTTTGTTACTCCGGATACAACAAATATTCATATTATTTTGTCAGAACCGGCAGATCTTGCCGACATAGGTATTCCCCCATACAATCCGTTTTTAATTGTAAATCAGGATAGAACTGTTGAAATACATTTACCCGATCATACACCAACCGATCTTGCTGATGCATCAAAATTTGGTACATTTCGCGACGACTCTGATCCTGCAAACGGAAGATATTATAAAACAATAAATAATCTTCCATGGGCAATTAAAGTTATTGAAGAATTCAAATACCCTATTGAAAAAACAGAGATATTAAATACTCATTTAAAATTTGGTGTTTGGGCAGAAAGTAGTGGTCAAACATATACTGATTGGTATAAAGACCTTAGCGGATACAGAAATGCCGGAAATATTTATACAGAACCGTCAAAATAGAATTTTAGATTTATGATTTAAGAATTCAGATTTTAATTATAAATCATAAATCATAAATCTTAAATTTCTATTCATATCTCAATGATTCAATAGGGTCAAGTTTTGCTGCTTTTGTTGCCGGAAGAATACCGGAAGCAAGTGCAACAATCAAGCATAAAACTACACCAAGCAAAATCCACATCCATGGAACAATAAATGCAGTTCCTGAAACCATAGAAACAATATTTCCTACGGCAATTCCAAGAATAATTCCTAAAACACCACCCATTTGTGCTATAACAATAGCTTCGACCAAAAACTGATTTCTTATTGAACGATTAGTTGCTCCCGTAGCTTTTCGAATTCCTATTTCTTTTGTTCGTTCGGTAACCGAAACTAACATAATATTCATTAATCCTATAGCTGCTCCAAGCAATGTTATAAATCCTATGAGCGTAGCTGCGAGAGTAACATATTTTATCAGATCAATCAACATATTGGCAATAGTATCACTTTTTGTTATTCCAAAACTATTATCTTCTCCCAGCGGATCTTTACGAATTATTCTTAAAACACCGGTTGCTTCATCAATCGCTGACTCGATGTCTTCGGAGTTATTAGTCATAACATTTATTGAAAAATTCATATTCGGCCGACCAAAATACTGCCGCACATTATTTACCGGAACCAGACAACGTCTGTCGCCACTAAAACCTACACTCGAACCCTTTTCCTTCAAAACACCAATGACAAGGTATTTCCCCGAACCAATAGAGATCGTTTTACCAACAGGATCTTCTTTCTCATCAAATAATTTTGTTTTAATTTCATTACCAATTATAGCAACATGTGCACCATAATAAATTTCGTTATGATTAAAATTCCTGCCTTTCCCCATTTCCAATCCGGCTGTTGCAAGATATTCATTATCAACTCCAAGTACCTGAATATTCGGATTTGTTTTTTCAGATTTATATTTTAATGTTGCAATTCCCGTACCCCATGTATAAGATGAAACAGTTGCAGGAAAAGTAAAACGATCCTTAAAGGTCATTGCTTCATCATAATTGATATTTCTAAAATTTTTTGGACGATTACTTGTCCCACCCATGTGCACTCTAATTTCTCTGTTGCGAATAGTGAAAGTGTTTGAGCCCATCATGGCAAAATTTTCATTTAACGAATTTTTAATTGAATCAATTGAAGTAAGAATTCCCACTAAAGCCATTATTCCAAAAGCAATAATCAGCACAGTCAAAATAGCTCTCACTTTATGACTTCTTATTGATTCCAGTGAGATACGTATATTTTCTATTATAAGATTTTTGATCATTTTTTTGTTATTTGGTACCGAAAGCTTTCGGGATTATTTCAAAATTTGTTTGACTTTATGGACAAATTCTCCTTTTTCTTTCTACAAATCAAAAATACACTTTTTTTTATTTAACCTTGAGTCCATTTCGAAAAGCCAAAAAAAAATAATGCCACAAAAACACCAAGACACAAAAACCCACAAAAAAAGAATATCAATAAATTAATTTTAGTGAAATTTAGTGCATTTGTGTTTTGGTGGCAATAAAATACTTTTCGGAGTGGACTCATCTTCTGATCTTTTTATAAACCTTTAATGCTTGTTCAGAAAATCCTGATAATTTATTAATCTCCAGCTTAGAATAATTTACTTCTTTTGATCCGAAGCCTTTGTAAAAACGTGCAAGATTCTGATCATTTGATCCGTCAAAATCAAGTGTAAGATGTTTACCTGAATTATCTTTAATAAAGGCATCAATTAAAAAAGGCATGGCACCATTTTCTCTTGCTTTAGAACCACTTCCTGAAAAAATAAAAACAGCCTTTTTGTTTCCTTCAATAAAAACCACAGCCGAACAAAGTTGATTATTTTGTGTATAAGCACCGTAAATTTTGGCAATGCCTCTGTAAATTGCTGCGTATATCAAACGACTTAAAACAGTATAATTTTTCTCTTTCAGGGTTTTTACAGTTTTTCCCCGATTCTTTCTAAAAAGTGCAATAATCTCGTCCGGCTTTACATCTTTCATAATTGTCAAACCTGCCTTTTCAGCTTTTTTGATATTTCGTTTTGTGTTTTTTGAATAATGTCGTGAAAGGATTCTGTAAGAACTTATCAGGTCTAATTCGTGGTTTAACTGTGGTGTTACCTGAAATTTTTTATCATCAACTTTATTGAATGTATTTAATAATATTTCAGCAAATTTGTATTTTTCAGGTATTGAAGAAATAAATTTATCAACAACTCCTTTAGTTAAAATATTCTTTGAAAAAACCCCAAGCTGTTGAGTAAAAAAAGGTTGGTGCAAATAATCTACTCCGAATTTTTTACCTGTAGTCAATGGAAAAACTCTTTCGTAATCATTTTCAACAAGAGCTTCCCAACTTTCACAAACAATATCAAGATACCATGTGTATGCATACACATTCCCGTTAAAGGAAGTCCTGATACATTCATCCCATTTGTTTTTGTCTATTTCGTTGTATGTTAGGTGTTTTATCATTTTGATTGTGCACAATGTTTTATTTCTTTACTATTTTTTTTCTAATGATTCCATTATTTGATATAAGTTCAATGATGTAAATTCCTGTTTTCAAGGTTGAAATGTCAATTGAATTATCATAAATTTTACCAGTCAGTATTTTTCGTCCAGTTAAGCTACAAATAATAAAATTATCAATTTTCTCCCCGGTGTTTTTTGTAATTAGTATTTTTTCGATTGCTGGATTAGGGAAAATTTCAATTTTAGATTGGTATTTATTATTATTTGTGCTAACTATGGGATTTATTGACCTAAATAAATGATGGTCATATAATGAGCTATAATAACTTTGAATATATACTGTATTAGTTGGTGAAATTGAGATATGCATTACATCAGGGTTTAGAATATCATCAACTAAATTAATCCAAGTATTTCCCCAATCCTCAGAAAACCAACAACCAGTATAACAATTAATGTTTCTACCAGCAATTAATCTGTTTTCTGAGTACGACTCTAATACATCTGCACAAATATTTGAAACAATGGTCCATGTTAAACCATTGTCATATGAATGAAACACTTTGTCCATACTAAAACCACTTACAATTATAGTTCCGACACTATTGACTTGTACTGACCGAAGATGTCCATATTCCGGACCTGTTTCCTCCCAAGTTTGCCCATCATCAAGCGACTTAAAAAAACCAGTCCCATATTGTCCATATTTACCGCCAACAGCATATATCTCACCGTTTAGTCCAAAGTCAATATCACTAAAGTATTGTGAATTATTTGCATCATAGAGAGTGTCCCAAGTTATTCCATTATCTATTGACCTTAAAATTCCTATCCAACCAACTGCATAAATTTCGTTATTTGGAGAAACGATTATTTTAGATATTTCCCATGTGTTAGGGGAAACTTTCTCAAATGTATCTCCATCATCAATTGATCGATAAACACCCCAAGTTGCGCTTATGAAAAGCATATTATCTTGGTTATAACGAATAGCATTTATATAATTACTTGAAATAAGAGAGTCAATTTGAACAAACACCCAAGTTTTTCCATTGTCAGTAGATTTAAAAAGTCCAGTTAGACCTAAATTACTTGTTGCTCCAATAAAAAGAATTCCTTCTTTTTCAGCATATATATTATAAGCTAATAGTGAATCTGGTATAATAATGGGTTCCCAAATATTTTGAGAAAATATTGAACTTGAAATTAGTATCAGTAATATTTGAAATAGTCTTTTCATTATTAAATTAATGTGGTCTCTTTATCATAATGAGCATTTGTTGGGCTTTCGTACTTATATCAGTTTCTTATATAACTTGTTTGTATCTTGTTTTGATAAATAAACTCCCATCATGATATTTTTTTCAAAAATTCATTATAGGCAATTCTATCTCCTTTATCAAGGTCTTTAATTCCTTCTTTTATTTCTTTTTGTTCAGATAGACTTAAATTGTCCCAAAAGTCAGCCTGTTCAATTACTTTAATAAAATCTGTTACTTTTTGTATGAATTCGTTATTTTCGATGTTCAAAATCATCTTAACTAATTCAATTTTTGTTGTTTGAATATTCATTTTTATTTAATTTTGTTTCAAAGTTACAAAAAATATCTATTCTATGATTTCATAGAATGAAGCATAACTAAGGCAAAAGGTTACCAACCATTTGAAAGACTGTGTGAAAATACAAATTTTTATTATAAAGTCCGCTGAAGCGGACTACTGATTATTTATTAAACACCTTTACATCACCACAATAAATTGTGGTGCTATTCTTATATTTAAAATGCATTCAATATTTTCACACAGTCTCTTGAAAGGTTGGCAACCTATCATCAAAGTATTTTAGTTATTTTATCATTTCTATGCCTTCGCTAATTTAATAATTTCCCTATAAACCCGCAACTTTTCTTTATTATTACTCAAAGCATAATTATGCCAAATTGCAATTAGCTCTCCGTTATATTTTTTTGTTTCTTCGATCAGAGGTTTCACGTATTCAACAATTTGAGCAGAATTTAATTTTAGATATTCCTCTAACATCGTATCCATAAAAGCAAAAGGATGAATCCTGAGTGATGTTTCTTTTTCTCCGGCAAGGTCATAAAAATTATATGAATTACAAATTCCTGCTCTGAATCCCATCTGTGAAGCATAACCCATGGAATAATCATCGGTGATACCGGAATTTATCAGATTATTATACGTTTCGGGAAAGGACAATAATAAAAAATGTTGCCGGCTTTTTGTAACTTTTGAATTTAAAATCCCCTCCAGTCTTTCTTTCTCAATCTTTACTTTTTCAGGATGTTCGTTCGATTTATATGAAGGGTGTGTTCCAATTTCAGCACTCTGATCCAGCTTTTTCAAAAGCTTACGAAGTCGCTTTTTTTTGTATGAAATATTTTTGTCATAAGTTCCGTAATCACCAAGATTTACAAAAAACAAAGATTTTAAATTATATTTCTTTTGTTGTTCAATCAGTTGATCAAAATTATTAAAAGGATCAGAAATTATCCCGGCAAGGGTCAATATTCGTTCAAATATTTCTTTGAGTTTAAACCTTAAAACAAGTTTACCAAACCCGCCAACTGATCTTATTAAGCCTTTCCCAAGATGCGCAAAAGCCATATCAATATCATAAGTAGGGATAAATTTATATTCCTTTTCAGGAAATTTAAACGCCGGGTATTTTTTCTCAATCAACAACTTAACTTCACCGGCAATAATATTCACAACAGGTCGGTGATGAAAACTATTTTTAAAAGCAAGACATGCCTCGGCTTTAACTCTTCCGTGAGCATCTTTCCTGTCCTCCAATAGATATTCTTCATATCTGCTGACAAAATAAAAACTCATTGCAAATGGATCGAATGGAAAGGCAGAATCTGTATTTTTATGAGGGAAAATTACCGGATATCCATCAAACATAATTACTTCTGGAACAAATTTTCTGATCTTATTCTCAAACAAAAAATCATCGCAATAAAAGAACAATTCTTCTTTTGTTATTCTATTTTTTGAATAATTTATCTTTGGAAAAGAAGAATTTATATAATCTTCCTTAACTGTTGTAAAACCGACATCCACACCCAAAATATCTCTAAACAATAATTTAAAAACATACTCAAGTCTTGGACTTATTGTATCACAAAATATTATTAGCATTTTGAATTTTATCAAATGTAGTTCTAAAAATTTTCAACTTTTTCAATACTTGTTTTACAGTATCTCTTACAAAAAGTTTCAAACTAAAATAAGCAATACTTTTTGCCTTGTTTTCACGAATATCTTTTAAAATAATATCATAAGCTTTAGAAATATTCAATGATTGAAATTTTAATCCGTTTATTGTTTTTTCGTTTAATATTGATTTCCTGAATAATTCTTCGAGAGGTTTAAAATCAAGATCCCAGCCTGTCTTTTTTTTATAAAGCAAGTAATCTCTCACAGAAAATTGATTCTTTTCATTAGTATATTTGATTGGTAATTTTTGATATTTCCGATAATGAACTTTTTCCGATTCCTCAACAAAATGAGTAAAAGTAAATGCGGCTGTAACATTTGTTGAAATAAATAACATTTTTGCATTTTTTTCCAAGAAGAAAGCAAAAGGCGAATCCTTTCCAAATGAACTTTTATTATTCAAATTACTCAGCTCATCGGCATATTTTCCCCGAACAAGAAATGAATGCAATGGATTTTTTGTTCTTTTAAAATCGTTGCGTTTAAAAGCAGCAAGAGCTAATGCACCTGTAACAGGAGTTGTGTTTTTAATATCAAATTTCTGCCCTGATTTCAAATTATGATTATATGAAGGCAAAATCAAAGTTCCTTCTTTTCCCAACTTTTTCTGAAAACTATCGATTAACAAATTACTATCGAATGAACCCTCATTTCTACGAGAGAGAAAAGCCATTTTTGTAATGTTTGAGGTAACTATCAGTATTTCACCTTCGTTAACATCAAGTTTATCAATAATTTTTTGATATGGAATATATCCCTTTTCCATCCTTATTTTTTCTAAAATCCGCAAGTGTTTTTTTTCCCGCTAATATCGCGAATTTACGCGAATTATACTTCACTCATTTGATACAAGTAAAATAAGTTCTATTTTATTATTAATCGCGCATTCGCGGCTATTAATTTATTTTATTTGCTGATTTATGGTTTATTAGAAACTTCCTAAACTGAACCAGTTCATATTCATAACCGTTTTTCTTAAAATAATTACGAGAATCTTCGTTCATAAAACTTGCCTGAACTTCGATTGAAGAAACATTTTTTTCCTCAAACCAATTCTCAAGAGATTTTAAAAGTTTTTTTCCAATACCTTTTCCACGATAATCTGGATCAATATAATGAAAAGTAAGAAATCCGACTTTCTGATTACCAAGATAATCCGGTGTAAATTTCACTACTCCTGAAACAAATCCTGCTACTTTTTCGCCATCAACAGCAACAAACAAAGCAACAAACTTTCCTACCGTTTTTTTGATTGAATTAATCCATTTCTTTTCACCATCTTTAACAAGAGGAAGTTTCAATCCTTTATCTTTTATAAAATTATACAATTCTGCAAACTGCCGTTCTACCTGAGGTAACAATTCGCTTGTTGGTTCTTTTATTTGTATTATTCTTAAGTCATTCATTTTATTTTGCCTTTAAAAATAATTCATTTATTCCACTTAAAGTTGTAAATCCGTCATCTTCATCAATTTTTTCAAAGTCAATCTCAATATTAAAATGTTGCTCCATTCCGGCAATCATTTCCACAAAAGCCATTGAATCAAGCAGCCCACTCTGAACAAAATCAAAGTCCTTTTTTATTTCATTAGAGTTTATCTCAAACTGCTTGAGTTTGTCTTTCAAATTCTCAATTATATAGTTTTTTATCTCTGCGGCATTCATTTCAAATATTTTTCAATTAATTCTCTTTTATCAATTTTTCCGTTTTTATTTAAAGGCATTTTTTCAATAATAAATACCTTTTCGGGAATCATATACCAAGGCAATTTTTCTTTACAACTACTAATAATTCCCGATTCTAAAATAGTACTATTTTTTGCCGGACAAACAAATGAATATAATTTATTAACTCCGTCATTCGCTTTACTAAAACTCACACTTGCAACAAATTCCGAACCCGAAGATTTCATAATAATATAATCAATTTCCTGAAGATTCACCCTGAAACCACCTACTTTTACTTCGCTATCCAATCGTCCAAGATAGAATAAATTTCCGGTTTCTTCAATTATTAAATCACCGGTTTTGTACCACATTTTATTCCCCTTGCCGGGAATTTGAATAAAACTTCTATCTGTACTTTCCGGGTCATTAAAATATCCATTTATCACTTGCGAACCTCTAAAACATAATTCGCCTTTTTCTCCACTTTGTAAAACCTCAATTTTATCATTTATGATACAATATTCCTGAGTCGGAAATACTTTACCGATAGAAAAAACTCCATTTTTTTGTGGATTATTTTCATTTTTTAATTCACAATTACTGATTGCGATTGTGGTTTCGGAAGGACCGTAAAGATTAATTACTTTAGATTTAGAAGCAGCTTTTTGCCAATCCAAAGCAGTATTAATAAAAAACGGTTCACCACAAAAGAAACTATATTTCAATGCCGGAAATGCATCGGTTTTCAATAATCTCATTTTCGACATCATCACGGCAAGTGAAGGCACCGAAAACCAAACAGAAACTTTATTGTTTTTGATATATTTTGACATGAAAAAGGAAGAATCTTTTTCAGGAATAACAAGGCATCCGCCACTTTGCCAGCAAACGAACATATCATGCACACTCAAATCGAAAGTAAGATCGAAGGTTTGGGAAAACCTGTCATTTTCCGTAAGATCATAATTTTCAGAAATAAAATCAAGATAGGAAGTAACATTAAAATTTGAAACAGCAACTGCCTTTGGTTCTCCGGTGCTGCCGGAGGTAAAAAGAAGATATGCAATATCTTTGGCAGTTGAATTTATTATTGGATTTTCGCTATTCTTAAGATCAGATTTTAAGTAAAACTTACACGCCTGAAAACAAGAAATAAATTCAGCAGCATCTTCAACATTAGGCAAAATTATTTTCAAAGAAAAATCTGACTTTAGTAAAATCTCTTTCAAATAACCAAGGCTTTCATGGCTTAGAATAATTGTATCCACCCCAGATTTTTTAATCATATTTATTGTACGTGCAATAGGGAATCTCGGATTTAAGGGAACATACGCTTTTGATGCTTTCAGAATTCCGAGTACGGCAGCATAGGTTTCAAGACTTTTTGCACCAAGTACAGCAGCCATTTTACATTCCTTTTCAGAATTTTCGATAATACAATTTGCAATATTATCTGAAAAAGTATTAAGCTCAAAATAACTAAAACTCTTGCCGCTTACTTCCAAAGCCGAACGATTGGGATATTGCGCAACTGCACTCTCAAATCTTTTAATTAAAATTTTATGTCTGTCTTTTTCTGTCAAAGTAAAATTATTTTCCAACATCAGCGAATCAATAAAATATTTCGTAGCCCAATTTGGAAAAGCAAAAGGCTCGTACCTTCCCCAAATTGGGAATGAACCCGAAAGTGCTCCTTTTGTATCCAGTGATTCATTCTTACTCCTTTTTTGAATTGTAACTAAAATGCTATTCATCATTTTTGCAGCTTTGAGATATTCTTTTCCTTTTCCAATTTTATACAATTTCATCCAAACAATTGCTATTTGTGCACATCCGGTAAGCAACATATATTCCGAGCCTTCCCATTTGCTGTTGAATCTTCCGTTTAGAAAACCATCTTTTTGAAATTTTTCCAATAAAACTTTCGCAGGTTTTTCAGCAGCTTCAATTAATTTATTATCATCAAGAATTATCCCGCTATCAAGCAAACCATCAATTGTATATGAAATTGTGTGCAGTATCGGTCTATCATTATTTTTTATTGTATTATCGCAATCCTCGAACCATCCGTTTGGTTTTTGTTTTTTGTTGATTATCCAATCAAGATTTTTTCTGGCTGCAACTAAATATTTTTTCTCGGACGATAACAGATAAACCAATATAAGCGGCACATCCACATAAGAATCATAAACCCGCTCACGATTCATCAAAGCATTTTTTTTCCAAAAACCCTCATCCGACTGCACCGAACACAACCAATCAGCCGCTTTAATTGCTGAGTTTAAATATTTTTTTTCTTTATTCAAATTATAAACAGCAAGAAGTCCTCTGATGATCTGCCCCGTGTTAAAAACAATTTCAGGATTATCATCTTCAACTCTTCCACCCTGCCAACCGCCGCTTTCTTTTTGAATTTTAATAAGCCAGTCGGCAGCAGAAATTGCTTTTTCAATTATCGTCTGATTATTTGTTTTTTCACCAAATTCAATTAAAGTTGGAATTATATAACCGGAAGTTTCGGGATACGAACTCGACCATTTATTAATAATATGATAAGAACCAAATCCCTGATCTTTCATCATTTTTTGGGAATGAAGCAACCAGTTTACAGCATTTTCGGTTGCTTCTTTTTTTCCCTTAGCAGAATACTTATTAATACTTTTTGGGAAAGAAGAAATCAGGTAACTAAAATCTCTAAAAACAAAACCACGTTCCTTTTGAAACATTGAAAGCGAAATATATTTCGAATACAAATACAAGCTGTTTATTAATCCCATCTTAAAATAATTAAAATAATTAGTAGGCAAAGATAAGGGGAATATCCATACGGACTCCTTTTAGTCGTTGGAATAATGGAATAATGGAATGTTGGAATATTGGAATGTCCATATGGATTCCTTTCAGTCGTTGGAATATTAGAATAAGGGAAATAGGGGGAATAAGGGAAATATGGAAAATATGTGATGGAAGATGAAAGACCGAAGTTGGAAGACGAAAAACTGAAGTCGGAAGAACGAACCTTTTTCCATCATTCCATTATTCCACTATTCCATTTACTCAGATTTATCCTCAAAGCTATAAAATGGGAATTTTATAAAACTGATTAAACAAATTTCCTTCTACATCAAAAAGTTTATTAATTTTGACTTCCCTAAAAACCACAGATTACAGAATGGAGAATTTTATTGTTTCAGCGAGGAAGTACCGGCCGGCAACCTTTGACACAGTTGTTGGACAGAATTCAATTACCTCAACTTTAAAAAATGCAATTAGAAATAATCATTTGGCTCAGGCATTTTTGTTCACCGGACCTCGTGGAATTGGAAAAACTACTTGTGCCCGCATTCTTGCCAAAACAATAAATTGTGAAAATCTATCAGAAAACATTGAAGCCTGTAATAAATGTGAATCATGCACTTCGTTCAATAATTCAGCATCTTTTAATATTCACGAACTTGATGCAGCTTCAAATAATTCTGTTGACGATATTAGAAATCTTGTTGACCAAGTACGAATCCCACCTCAGGTTGGACGGTATAAAATATATATCATTGATGAGGTTCACATGCTCTCCGCATCTGCTTTTAACGCCTTCCTGAAAACGCTGGAAGAGCCACCCGCTTATGCAAAGTTTATTCTTGCTACAACAGAAAAGCATAAGATAATTCCTACAATTTTATCACGTTGTCAGATATATGATTTCAAAAGAATTACTTTGAAAGATATTGTCAATCACCTTAAATTTATTGCCGACAGCGAAAGTGTTGAAGCAGAACCAAAAGCACTTCATATTATTGCCCAGAAAGCTGATGGCGCTTTACGCGATGCTCTTTCTGTCTTTGACCAACTTGTAAGTTTTTCAGGAAAATCAATAACTTATCAGGGAGTTATTGAAAATCTTAATATTCTTGATTTTGAATATTATTTCAAAATAGTAAAAGCAATTTTGAATAATGATATAAGCACTTCTTTATTGATATTAAACGATATAATTGAAAATGGTTTTGATGGGCAACATTTTCTAATTGGTCTGGGCGAACATTTACGAAATTTACTTGTTTGTAAAGATGCAGGCACAGTTAAACTGCTTGAAGTTGGAGATGAATTAAAAACTGATTATCAAATACAATCCGATAATTGTTCAGTCGAATTTATTTTTAAATCTCTTGAAATAAATAATAATTGTGATATTAATTATAAAAACAGCAATAATAAAAGACTTCATCTTGAACTGGCAATAATGCAAATGTGTTCTTTGGTTTTGAGTGATGGCGGGAAAATTGAACAAAAGAAAAGATATTTTCATCCTCCAAAACCAAAAACCATAGTTGAAGAAAATTTATCTAAGGAAATAAATAAGGAAATACCACAGGTAAAATCGGAACCTCCAAAAGAAGAGAAGAAAGAAACAGAAGTTTATAATGAAGAAATAATACCGGAGCTACAAAAACCTAAGATTATGCCCAATATGCCGGGATCAATTTCTATTAAACAATCAACAGAAAAAAACGGGAAAGAGCAAAAAGAACAAGAAGAAACTACTGAAGATGAATCAAAAAAACTGGTAGATAATTTTACACAGGAAGAGCTAATATTATTCTGGAAAAAATATGCTGAATCAATAAGCGAAAAAGAGCCAAGCTTTTCAAGTGCAATTGCGAAATATAATCCGGTTTTGAAAGATGATTTTATTATTGAGTTTAAAGTTGATAATAAACTCGTGGTCGGCAATAATATTAATATTTTGAATCTTCAAGGATATTTAAAAAAGGAGCTGAATAATTTTAAAATTAATTTAGCACCTGTTCTTGCACAAAAAGAAGATAATAAAGCAGCATATACAGATGCCGAAAAATTTAATAAAATGGCAAAGAAAAATCCGGAACTTAAAAATCTTAAAGATCAGCTTGATCTTGAGATAGAGTTTTAAATTGTGATTATCCATAAAGTCAATTATTTTGATAAGATTTTAGATTTATGATTTAAAAATTTAGATTTAAATGTATAGAATCCGCTAATATCAACAAATTTTAAATTTTAATTCTGAATTCTAAAATCTTAAATTGTTTGAATGTGACTTTGTTGACAAACACTTTTATTTTAAGGTGTTCATTACCGAACTTTTCCTGTTCTTAAATGTACAATTTATAATGAGTATTTAATGCTTTCTTTTTATTGCATTCAATACGTATTTGACCTTATGTAACTTAAGAAAAACAGCATGGTTTTTGTAAATGTTAATTTTCATTAATTAATCGAAAATCATTTAACATGAAAAATAAAATTTTATACTTATTAATAATTCTTTCTTTAATACTTACAAGTTGTATGAATAAAAAACAATCCCCACCACCCCCAGCCATTAACATCGAAAATATGAATTTTGACGTTGACCCCGGAAATGATTTTTTTAAATATGTTAATGGAGGATGGATAGAAAAAAATCCAATTCCCGACGAGTATAGCCAATACGGTGCATTTATTGAGTTAATAGACCAAAATCGCGAAATACTAAAAAATATTGTTCTTGAAGTTTCAGAAAAAAACGCAAAAGAAGGAACAATCTCTCAAAAGATTGGAGATTTTTACAGTTCAGGAATGGATACAGCAAAAATTGAAAAGCTTGGAATTATAGCTATTGAAAAATATCTAAAAAATATTGAAAAAATTAAAACCATAGAAAACGTTCAAAATATCATTCCTGAATTTCACAAATACGGCATCTCTGCATTATTCCACATGTTTGCTTCAACCGATGATAAAAATAGTGATATGGAAATCGCAAATCTTTATCAGGGTGGTTTAGGTTTAGGTGATGTAGATTACTACTCTGCTGATGATAGTAGATCAAAAGAAATACGTACTGAATATGTCGCACATATTTCGAGAATGCTTCAACTTGCCGGTGAAACCAAAGAAGAAGCAATAGAACATACTTCAAAAATTATGGTCATAGAAACAAGGCTTGCAAAACACTCGATGACACGATTAGAAAGACGCGACCCTCAAAAAACATATAACAAAAAAACCTTAAAAGAACTACAAGATATTTCAAAAGATTTTAATTGGACTGCATACTTCAAAAACTTAGATATTCCTAAATCTGGAGACATTATAGTTCGTCAGCCTGAATTCTTTGCCGAGATAAGTAAAATGATGGCAGATGTAAATGTTGATGACTGGAAAGCATATCTGAAATGGAATCTTATTAACCACAATGCGCATTATTTAAATTCGGATTTTGTAAATACTGATTTTGATTTTTACGGAACATTTTTATCAGGACAAAAAACTATTAAACCTCGCTGGAAAAGAATTTTAAGCACAACAAGTGGATCACTTGGAGAACCAATCGGGAAATTATTTGTGCAAAAACATTTCCCTCCCGAAGCAAAAGAAAGAATGGAAGATTTGGTTGCAAATTTAAAATCATCATTAGCAAATCGAATCAGAAAAACCGAGTGGATGAGCGAAACAACTAAAATAAAGGCTCTTGACAAACTTACAGCTATGACAGTAAAAATCGGTTATCCCGATAAATGGATAGATTATTCTTCACTTAAAATAGTTCCGGATTCTTTCATCACAAACATTAGAAATGCAAACAATTTTGAGTTCAAAAGAAATATTGAAAAGATAGGCAAACCGGTTAATAAAGAAGAATGGATCATGCCACCACAAACTGTTAACGCAGGATATATTCCTACCTACAACGAAATTGTTTTCCCTGCCGGCATTCTTCAACCGCCATTTTTCTATTTGAATGCAGATGATGCTGTAAATTATGGTGCAATAGGAGTTGTTATTGGTCATGAAATGACACACGGATTTGATGATCAGGGAAGACAATACGATAAAGATGGAAACCTTGCAGACTGGTGGACAGATGAAGATGCCGCAAATTTCAAAGAAAGAACAGTAGTTTTAGTCGATCACTTCGACAATTTTACAGTATTGGATTCCCTTAATGTAAACGGTAAATTAACCCTTGGTGAAAACATTGCCGATCTCGGCGGTATGAATATTTCTTATGATGCACTTATTAACACCCTTGCCGGAAATGAAATGAATGATATTGACGGATTTTCTCCTGCACAAAGATTTTTCCTTTCCTATGCACAGGTATGGCGACAAAATATAAGAAATCAAGAATTGATGCGTAGATTAAAAGAAGACGTTCACTCACCCGGAATAGCACGTGTAAACGGAGCAATTGTAAATATGCCATATTTCTATGAAGCATTTGATATTGATTCGACAAATAAACTATTTTTAGAAGAATCCAAGAGAGTGAAAATTTGGTAAACAATCAGCTTATTAAGTTTCTCTTTTCTATCACTTTGTTCTTTCATTTCCTATTTTATAGCTTTGGGGATAGATTGGGGTGATGGAATGATGGAGAAAGAAATAATTGTAATTGATTGTAATTTGTAGTAATTAATTGTAATTGATTGTAATTGATTGTAATTTAAAAATAAGTATTGGAGTATTTCCCCTATTTCCTTTATTCCCCTATTTCCTTTATTCCCTTTATTTCCATTATTTCCACTATTTCCAACATTCCATTGACTGAAGGGAATCCGTATGAACATTCCCCTACGACTGAAAGGAGTCCGTATGGATTCCCATTATCTCCCATAATTTAATACTAAATTAGCTCAGAAAGTTTAAGAAAAAAATTATTTTTGCTATTGAAATAATTAACAGATGAAGTTATTAGCGAAAATAATTCTCCGAATGTGGGGATGGAAAATATACGGATGTATCCCACCAAATATAAATAAATGTATAATCATTGCTGCTCCTCATACAAGCAATTATGATTTCATTATAGGGCGTTTAGCTTATTCTTCGATGGGTATTAAAGCAAATTTCCTGATAAAAAAAGAAGTTTTCAAATTTCCGTTTTCGGGAATGTTTAAAGCTATGGGAGGAATACCTGTTGATCGTGGAAAACGTAATAATATGATTGAGCAAATTGCTGAACTGTTTGATAAGCAGGAATCCCTGTATGTAGTTATCACACCAGAAGGTACGCGAAAGCTTGTAAAAAAATGGAAAAAAGGATTTTATCTGATAGCCCAAAAAGCAAATATTCCTATCGCTTTAGGATATATTAATTATGCTAAAAAAGAAGGTGGTGTTGGTCCTGTAATAACTCCATCAGGTGATTAT
>JAIORY010000070.1 GCA_021107915.1 Bacteroidales bacterium
ATTTATTAAACATTCAACACTCAACATACAATATTCAACATTCATTTTCAGTATTTCTTTGGTCTAGCCCCTATAAAACTGAACTAATTGTTTTTATTTAACCTAAAATCCGCAATTGTTTTTTTGTTAGCCGCTAATATCGCGAATTTACTCGAATTTTACTTCACTCAAATGAGTGAAGTAAAATAAGTTCTATTTTTTAGTTATTCGCGTATTCGCGGCTATTTATATATTTTGCAAATTTTTTCCACATTAGTATATTTAAAAAAGTACCTTTGCAGATGATTTAAAAAAATTAATATTTTATATAAACAAAACAATAACAGGAGGATACAATGGCATTTAATGTTAGAAACCGTAATTTTTTAAAGCTTTTAGATTTCACACCAAAAGAAATCAAATTTCTTTTAGATCTTTCAGCCGATCTAAAAAAATCAAAATACGCAGGAACTGAAGTTCAGAAGCTAAAAAATAAAAATATAGCTCTTATTTTTGAGAAAGCTTCAACACGTACACGTTGTGCATTTGAAGTGGCTGCCTACGATCAGGGAGCAAACGTAACATATCTTGGACCTACAGGATCACAAATTGGTAAAAAAGAAACTATGAAAGATACAGCCCGTGTACTTGGAAGAATGTACGACGGAATTGAATATCGTGGTTTCGGACAATCAATTGTTGAAGAACTCGGGAAATATGCCGGAGTACCTGTTTGGAATGGTCTTACCAACGAATTTCATCCAACTCAAATCCTTGCCGATTTCCTTACAATGATGGAACATTCGGACAAACCTCTAAATAAGGTTTCATTTTGCTACCTCGGCGATGCCCGCAACAATATGGGTAATTCATTAATGGTTGGTGCAGCAAAAATGGGAATGGATTTCAGGGCAGCAGCTCCAAAATCTTGTCATCCTGATGAAGAACTTGTTAAACAATGTCTTGAAATTGCAAAAGAAACCGGAGCAACAATTACAATTACCGAAAACGCTGACGAAGCTGTTAAAGGTGCTGATTTTCTTTATACGGATGTTTGGGTATCAATGGGTGAACCTGATGAAGTGTGGGAAGAAAGAATTAAATCTATGATGCCTTACCAGATAAATAAAGAAATGATGGAAAAAACCGGTAATCCAAAAGTGAAATTTTTGCACTGCCTGCCATCATTCCACAACAGAGACACAATTGTTGGTGAAGAAATTTATCAAAAATTTGGTGTTGACGCAATGGAAGCCAGCGATGAAGTTTTCGAATCAGAAGCATCATTAGTTTTTGATGAAGCCGAAAACAGACTGCACACTATTAAAGCTGTGATGGTGGCTACTTTGGGGAGCTAATTTATTTGAATCAAAATATAAAATTTATTCAGAAATGCCGGATTTATTAAAATCCGGCATTTTTTTTGAAAATAAAAATTTTACAGAAATTATACCTTAGCAATACATATCCTAAACAAAAGACTCACATAATCGCTTTAATTGGCTAACCATAAACAATGGAATTGAAAGTATTTGGTCGTGAAATGAAAATTCTTGTAAAGAAAACCTAATTCCAAAATTACTATTAGGGTGCTCATTTAAAAACAATCTCATACTTTTAAGTGAGCCTGTTTTACCGGCTTTAACTTTAATAGGAATCGGGATATTTTTTACTATAGCCATATAATCTATTTCGGCATTACTGCTTTTTGCATCTCTTGCCCAAAAAAACAGTTTATTGTTTTCATATTGATTTTCCAAAGCAATTAACTCTTGCCCAACGTACTGTTCCGCAATACTTCCGTTATTTATCTGCATCAATTTGTCATTAAACAAAATAGAATGTTCCAGTCGTAATGCTCTTTGCATAAGTCCAATATCCAAATGTAGAATTTTGAATTTTTTATCATTTTTTTCCGCTTCAAAAGGCACACCGTTAGCAGCAGTATGTTCAATCTTCGAAATACACATGGTGTCGCAGAGCAAATTAAGAGCTTCTTTTAAATATCGAGACGGAATTTGATTATTAACCTGTGAATATTTATATCTTTTTCCAACCATTGCCGGTGCAGTTAAAAAAACCTCTCTTAAATATTTATGATTAGAAGTTTTTGAATATTTAGCAAAATCTTCCTCATAAGTTTTTAATAAAGCCGTTTGTAAGTGCATAATCTCATTCATCTCTATACTATTTACATAGGAATCAACTATTTTGGGCATCCCTCCCAATATAAAATAAAGTCTTAGAAGCTCTGTAAGTCTATTCTCAAATATGCTCTCAATTTTGTCATTAAGATTTATTGCGTTAATATATTCTCTTAGTTTTGACTGATTTAAAGCGTCAAGAAATTCACCAAATGATAAAGGATACATATAAATGCTTTGTATTCGCCCTACCGGCATTTTAAATTTTTCAGACTTTAAAGCAAATTCAATTAGAGACCCGGCTCCAATAACGTGCAAGTCCGGCATCTTCTCATAAAAATATCGCAATGAAGAAATTACCAATGGATAATCTTGGATTTCATCAAAAAACAGTAATGTTTTTCCCGGTCTAATGCTCTCGTTCAATAGTATAGAAATTTTTTCAATTATTAATCTTGGATTTAAATTATCAAAACATTTAGCGAATTCAGGTTTCTCTTCAAAATTTATCGCTACACAATTTTCAAAACTATTCTTCCCGAATTGCATTATTGAATATGTTTTTCCAACCTGCCTTGCTCCTCTGATTAGAAGTGGTTGTCGAACTTTACTATGTTTCCATTTATTTAATAAAACAGTTATATCTCTTTTCATTTCAGCTTGTTTTTAAGTTTATAATGCAAAAATAATATATTTTTAACTAAAACACAAGGTTGTTTTGTTCTTAATAGGAATAAAATACAAGCTTGTTTTGTGTAAATATTTAACATAATACAAGCTTGTTTTGTTTTTAACGAAAATTTATTGTTCAAAAAAACCAAAGGTTTTAATAAAATACAGCATTTTTTTAAAAATTTATTTTCCTATCTTTGCTAAAACATAAATAAAAAATCATGACACAAAAAAAATATGTTTGCCCAAAGTGCGGTAATAATTATTACGAAACCGATGAAATACGAACTACAGGTGGCAAATTCTCAAAAATCTTTGATGTGCAAAATAAAAAATTTACAGTAATAAGTTGCACACAATGCAAGTATTCCGAGCTTTATAAAGGAAGTACAAGCACTCTCGGTAATGTTTTAGATTTTTTTACCGGATAAAAATAAATTTATTTATTATGAAAAACGTCCATGATTTATTTAAAACATACAAGAGAATGATTATATATGCTATTGGTTGTTGGCTATTAGCTATTGGCTATTAGCTATTAAAAAAAAATAACCAAAAACTAAAGACTAACAGCCAAAAGCTAAAGGCTAATAGCCAAAATCAACTATAAAAATATAAACAAATGAAAAACAAACTATTAATTCTTGTCTTGTTGGTTTTCTCAACAATCACACTTTTTGACTCATGTAAAAAAGATGGTGATGAAGATCCTTCAATAAATATTTTTACAATTGAAGATGATATGGCACTTGGACTGAGTGTAGAACAGGAAATTGAAGCAAATCCTGTTGATTTTCCTATACTTGATTATGTTGAATATCCTGAAGCCTATTATCATATTTACAGGATCAGGGATTCGTTGTTAGGCACAGGAAAAGTCGCTTATGCCGATGTTTTTGACTGGAAAATAAAAATCATACACAACGATAGTGTATTAAATGCTTTTGCTGTTCCGGGAGGTTATATGTATTTTTATACAGGTATCATTAAATATTTGGATAATGAATCACAATTTGCCGGCGTTCTCGCACATGAAATGGCACATGTTGCACGTCGTCATTCTACTGATCAATTAACAAAAGCATTTGGATTACAAATTCTTCTTTCAATCCTTCTTGGAGAAAACCCAACTGTTATAGCCCAAATCGCTGCCGACTTGGCAAGTGGTTTATCAAGTCTGGCTTTTAGCAGAGATAATGAATATGAAGCTGATGAGTTTTCTGTAAAATATTTATACGAAACTGCTTACGATTCTCGTGGTATTGATGCCTTTTTCGAAAAAATGGAAGGAGCTCCGCATCCACCAATATTTTTGAGTACACATCCATCACCTGAAGACAGAAGCGAAAAGATCACAGAAGTATGGACAAGTTTAGGTGGAAAAGTCGGTTTGGAATTTGAAGAAAGTTATCAGGAATTTAAAAACAGTTTGCCGTAAATCCGCAAATAAAATATATAAATAGCCGCGAATTCGCAAATAACCAAAAAAACAAATTTTACTTTAACCCAAATGAATGAAGTAAAATTCGTGATATTAGCGGCTAACAAAAAAATATTTGCGGTTATAATCTGTGGCTATTTTTTAATACTCACTATTATTCATATAACACCATATTTTCCTACTTTTGCAAAATGGCAAATAACGAAGATTTATTAAAGAAAATAATTGCCCATTCAAAAGAATACGGGTTTATTTTTCAATCAAGTGAAATTTACGATGGTTTAAGTGCTGCTTATGATTACGGTCAGAATGGCGTTGAATTAAAAAATAATATTAAAGATTATTGGTGGAAATCAATGGTTCAGTACCACGAAAACATAGTTGGTCTTGACTCAGCGATTTTTATGCACCCCACGGTTTGGAAAGCTTCGGGTCACGTTGATGCATTTAACGATCCTATGATTGATAATAAAGATTCAAAAAAACGCTATCGCGCCGATGTTTTGGTTGAAGACTATCTTGCAAAAATTGAAGATAAAATCAAAAAAGAAGTTAATAAAGCCAGGAAACGTTTTGGTGATGATTTTGATGAAAAACAGTTTCTGGCAACTAATAAGAGGGTTTTAGATCGTCAGGCAAAAATTGATGAAATAAAAGGTCGTTTTGTTGATGCTTTAGAAAAAAATGATTTAGTTGCATTAAAAAAACTTATTGAAGACCTCGAAATTAAATGCCCTCTTTCGGGATCAAAAAACTGGACTGATGTTCGTCAGTTCAACCTGATGTTTTCAACTCAATTCGGTTCACTTAGCGAGGGAGCAAATCAAATTTACCTCCGTCCCGAAACTGCCCAGGGAATATTTGTAAACTATTTGAATGTTCAAAAAACCGGTAGGATGAAACTTCCTTTCGGGATTGCCCAAATAGGAAAAGCGTTCAGAAATGAAATCGTAGCGCGACAGTTTATTTTCCGAATGCGTGAGTTCGAGCAAATGGAAATGCAATTTTTTGTTAAACCCGGCGAAGAAATAAAATGGTTTAATTACTGGAAAGAAGAACGTATGAAATGGCATCTGTCTCTCGGAATCCCGGAATCATATTATCGTTTTCATGAACACGATAAGCTGGCACATTATGCAAATGCAGCTTTCGATATTGATTTTGATTTCCCTATGGGATTCAAGGAAATTGAAGGAATTCATTCAAGAACTGATTTCGACCTTGAAGCTCACCAAAAAATGTCCGGAAAAAAGATACAATATTTCGACAATGAGGAAAATAAAAGTTATGTTCCTTACGTAGTAGAAACTTCAATTGGTCTTGACAGAACTTTTCTTGCAATTTTAACTTTTGCCTACACCGAAGAAAAACTCGAAGATGGTTCGGAACGTGTTGTTATGAAAATACCACCTTTTTTGGCACCAATCAAAGCTGCTGTTCTTCCATTAACAAAAAAAGACGGACTTCCTGAAAAAGCCAGAAAAATAATGGACAATCTGAAATATGATTATAATTGCCATTACGAAGAAAAAGACACAATCGGAAGACGTTATCGCCGCCAAGATGCAATAGGAACGCCTTATTGTATTACAGTCGATCATCAAACTTTGGAAGATAATACTGTTACAATTCGTGAGAGAGATTCGATGAAACAGGAAAGAATTCCTATGGAAAAAATTTCGGGGATTATTGGTGAAAAGATTTGTTCTGTGCTTTAAATCCACAAATCAATACTTAAAATATTGATAGTCATCGGATGACTCTTTGGCAAAAAATACAATAAAATCAAGTTAAACTACTTTTTATCAATAAGTCATCCGATGACTTGCAAATACTATATTTTAGAATGTTTTCTCTTTGTCAGATAATGCATTCCTTCAAATTCGGAATATCCAAATTTTGAAAATACTTTCAACGAATCCTGATTATCATCTTCAATCAAACAAGCAATAATTCCAATTCCGAGATCATAAAATCTTTTTTCAAGATCTTCAAGCAATTGGTTTGCGAGTCCCTTTTTTCTATATTCAGTTTTAACAGCCAGACGATTTATCCATCCTTTTCTGCCATCATTTGTTCCAAGAACAGAACCAATAATTTTGTTCTCATCCACAGCTACAAGAAAAATACAACATCCTTTTTGTAATTCTTTTTCGATGCTTTCTTTGCTATCACGACCATTTGGTTTAAAGGGTAATCTTGCCTCTTTCCATAATTTTATTATTTCGTGATAATCAGAAATAATAAACTCTCGTATTTTAATTTTCATTGTTGAATTTTTAAATAAAAAAGTAAAAGAAATTTTAAGCCACAGATTCACAGATAAAATTATAAAATTATTAAACCAAAATTATTTATTTCAAAATTATTTTCTAATAATCTATGAATCTGTGGCAAATTTAATTATTGTAATTTTGCAAAACAAATGAAAACCAAGCATTACAATATTCCAATATTTATTCCCGAACTTGCATGTCCGTTTCAATGTATTTATTGTAATCAGAAAAAAATTACAGGACAACTTAAAGTGCTTTCACCAAGTGAAGTTAAACAGATAATTGATGAACATTTAAAAACTATTCCTTATAAAAATAGTATTGTTGATGTTGCTTTTTTTGGTGGTAATTTTACAGGAATACCTTTACGGGAACAAGAAAATTATCTAAAAGTTGTTCAATCATATTTGTCAGAAGGGAAAATAAAAGGTATTCGTCTTTCAACCCGTCCCGATTATATTAATGATGAGGTTTTAAATTTATTGAAAAAATATAATGTGAGCACAATTGAGCTTGGTGCACAATCAATGGATAATAATGTTCTTAAAATCTCGAAAAGAGGACACACCGCTGAAGACACAATTTCAGCATCCGAAAAAATAAAAAAATATGGATTTTCATTGGGATTGCAAATGATGATTGGGCTACCCGGAGATAATTTAGAAAGTTCGGTTTTTACTGCAAAAAAAATCGTTGAACTTGGTGCCGACAACACCAGAATTTATCCTTGTCTTGTAATTAAAGACACAAAACTTGAAGAGCATTTTCATCAAAATAAATACACTCCCCTGACTCTGGAAGAAGCTGTAAAACAAACAAAAGAAGTTTATTCAATATTTGAAAAAGCCGGTGTAACAATACTCAGAATCGGGCTTCATCCATCGGAGAATTTACTTAGCGGAAAAGATCTTATTGCCGGTCCTTTTCATCAGTCGTTTAAAGAATTGGTTTTAACTGAAATTTGGAACGACATTCTCAATCCTCTTTTGAAAACCGAAAACAAGGAGAATCTACAAATTTCAGTTTCTCCGTCTGAATTTAATTATGCAATCGGATACAAATCAAAAAATAAAAAACTTCTGAATAAATTCTATAAAAAAGTAGTTTTTAAAACTGATCCAAAATTAGAAGGGAGAAATTTTCATGTTGATTATTATTGATAAAAAAATACCAAAAGAAGCAAAAGAAAAGCTTTCCAAATATGGTGAAATTATTGAATTTTCTACCATCGGAATTACTTATGAAGCTATCTCCGGACACCCTGATGTGTTTTTTTGTAAAACAGATAAAGCATTAATTATCGCAGCAAATCTACCTGAGCACTTTAAAAATATTTTGAAAAATAATAATATTTCATTTATTGAAGGCATAAAAAAAGTTGGGCAAAATTATCCGGCAACAGCTCATTATAATGCTGCAATTTCTGAGGATTACATAATTCACAATTTTGATTTTACTGATGAAAACATTCTAAAAAATACTTCACCCAAACAAAAAATAAAAATAAACCAAGCCTATTCAAGATGCAATATTCTTCCATTGAAAAAAAATAATTTTATCACCTCCGACAAAGGAATTCAAAATACCTTATCCAAAAACAAAATAGAACACCTTTTTGTTTCTCCTGAAAAAATTATACTTCCCGGATTTTCAAATGGCTTTATCGGTGGGTGCTGTGGAGTATTTGAAAATAAAATATTTTTAATGGGAAGTTTAAAATATTTCCCTGATGGAGAAAGATTCAAACAATTTGTAAAAAATCTTAAATACGAAATTATTGAATTATACGATGGACCGTTGTTTGATGGTGGAAGTATATTATTTATAAATTAGCCTGTACCAAATCTCAAACAAACTTTGAACAAAAGCACCAAAAATCAATAAACAAAATACAAATAAATTCCAAAAATCAAATTCCAAATTCCAAAAAACCAAGGACTTTATAAACATCTTCCAATTAGTCGATAAATTTTTCTCCCAAACCGCCTTTATTTTTTTTGTAATTTCGCAAACCGAAAAAAGCCGGTTTAGGCTTTGGATAATTTTAATTCTGAAAAATAATAATACAAAATAAGATGTTACGAACACATACTTGCGGAGAACTCAACATAAATAATATTGACGAAAATATTAAACTTAGCGGATGGATACAAAAATCGCGCGACCTTGGCGGAATGACTTTTATCGATCTTCGCGACAGGTATGGAATCACTCAATTGGTTTTTAATATGGAAACAGACTCTGAGCTTTGTAAAAAAGCCAGAAAATTAGGTCGTGAGTTTGTAATTTCCGTTTCCGGGAAGGTAAAAGAAAGAAGCAATAAAAACAGAAAAATCCCGACAGGCGAAATTGAAATCATCGTTGAAAAACTAAATATTTTAAATAAATCGAAAATTCCACCTTTTACTATTGAGGATAAAACCGACGGCGGAGAGGAGCTACGCATGAAATATCGTTATCTCGACCTCAGAAGAAATCCCGTAAGGAAAAATCTTGAACTGCGTCACAAAATGGCTCTCGAAGTCAGAAAATATCTCGACTCTCAAAAATTTATTGAAATCGAAACTCCGGTTTTAATTAAATCAACTCCTGAAGGTGCCAGAGATTTTGTTGTTCCTTCACGAATGAATTCCGGTGAGTTTTATGCACTTCCACAATCTCCTCAGACTTTCAAACAACTCTTGATGATTGGTGGTTACGACAGATATTATCAAATCGTAAAATGCTTTAGAGACGAAGACCTCCGTGCCGACCGTCAACCGGAATTTACTCAGATCGACTGCGAAATGGCTTTTGTTGAGCAAAATGATGTTTTGAACACTTTTGAAAAGATGGTCAAGCATTTATTTAAAGTAGTAAAAAACATTGAAATTGATAAGCTTCCAAGAATTTCGTATCATACGGCAATGAAATTTTATGGTTCGGATAAACCGGATATCAGGTTCGATATGAAGTTTGTTGAACTAAATGATGTAGCTCAACAAAAAGGCTTTAAAGTTTTTGATGATGCAGAATTGGTGGTTGGAATAAAAGCTTCGGAATGTGCCGATTACTCAAGAAAACAATTAGATAAACTTACAGATTTTGTCAGAAAACCACAAGTTGGAGCAAACGGTTTGGTTTATGTAAAATTCAATTTAGACGGAACATTTAAATCTTCGGTAGATAAATTTTTCAATGAAGAAGACCTTAAAAAATGGACAGAAAAATTTGATGCAAAGCCCGGCGATCTTTTACTTATTCTTGCCGGAGAAAAAGAAAAAACACAAAAAGCTCTTTCTGAACTTCGTCTGGAAATGGGCAATAGATTAGACTTACGCGATCCAAATAAATTCTGCCCTCTTTGGGTTACCGATTTTCCACTACTCGAATGGAATGAAGAATCAGGACGTTTTCATGCAATGCACCATCCTTTTACTTCTCCTAAAAAAGAAGATATTGATATGCTTGAAACTGAACCCGAAAATGTTCGGGCAAATGCTTATGATGTAGTTATCAACGGAGTTGAGATTGGTGGCGGATCAATAAGAATCCATGATCGTGAGTTGCAGAAAGAAATGTTCACGGCTCTTGGTTTTACCGAAGAAGAAGCACAGGAGCAGTTCGGATTTTTAATGAATGCTTTTGAATATGGCGCACCTCCACACGGTGGTATTGCCCTTGGTTTCGACCGTTTGGTTGCACTTTTCGGTGGCTCCGATTCAATCCGCGATTACATTGCATTCCCAAAAAATAATGCAGGAAGAGATGTGATGATTGATTCTCCTTCGACAATATCTGCTGAGCAATTGAAAGAACTGAAATTGAAGGTTACGGAATAATTTTGTAAGTTTTTTGAGTGATTTATTAATATCTACATGTAAATATTGGCGTGAATATTTATGGTTTGGTATGCAAAATTCAACTTAATTTTTCTTCTTATCGAATTATTGTAATTTTTATATTCGGACACTAAATTATTTACTTTTACTAAAAAAACATGTCAGCAAATCAAATAGAAATAATGTCCCCCGTTGGTTCTTACGAATCTTTGATGGCAGCTATTCAAGGAGGTGCGGGATCGGTTTATTTCGGGATTGAGCAGCTAAATATGCGAGCAAAATCTTCCAATAATTTTACTTTGGATGATCTTGTTAAAATTTCAAATATCTGTAAAGCAAATAATGTAAAATCATATATTACTTTAAATATTGTTATTTACGATGATGAACTTCCGTTAATGCGTTCGATTGTGGATGCTGCAAAAGAAAACAATATCACAGCTATCATAGCTTCCGACCAGGCAGTTATTCAATATGCTGCTTCTGTCGGAATGGAAGTTCACATGTCCACTCAAACAAATATTACAAATATTGAGGCAGTAAAATATTATTCGCAGTTTGCTGATGTGATGATAACTGCCCGCGAGTTGAATTTAAAGCAGGTTGCTGCAATTACTACTGCCATTGAAAAACAACAGATAAAAGGTCCTTCAGGGGAGCTTGTTCAGATTGAAATATTTGTTCATGGAGCATTGTGCATGGCTATTTCAGGAAAGTGTTATCTGAGTCTCGACAATATGAATTCTTCGGCAAACAGAGGTGCTTGCTTGCAAGTGTGCCGCCGACCATATAAAGTTACCGACCGCGATGGAGGTATTGAATTGGCGATAGACAATGAATACATCATGTCGCCAAAAGACCTGAATACAATTGGGTTTCTTGACAAAATACTTAAAGCAGGAGTTAGTATTTTAAAAATTGAAGGACGAGGCCGTTCGCCGGAATATGTTAAAACAGTTACCAAATGTTATAAAGAAGCTGTTGAAGCATATTTTAACGGAACCTACACCAAGGAAAATATTGAAAAGTGGAACAAAACTTTAGGATCGGTTTATAACCGTGGTTTTTGGGATGGTTATTATCTCGGAAGAAAACTTGGTGAATGGACTGAACGATATGGTTCGCAGGCAACGAAAAGAAAAATTTATATCGGTAAGATCACTAATTATTTTACAAAATTAAAAGTTGCTGAAGTAAAAATAGAAACACATGACTTAAGTGTTGGTGATGAGATAAAAATTCTCGGACCTACCACAGGAGTTCATGAAGACACGGTAAAAGAAATTCGTGTTGACCTGAAAAAAGTTAATAAAACCGAAAAAGGAGAAATCTGCTCAATTCCCATCAACACCTTCCTACGAAGAGCAGATAAACTTTATAAAGTTATTGAAGTTGAGGAGGAGTTTTAGAGGCTGGTTTTTACTTATAAAGACAGCTTTGTTGAAAAGAATAAACAAATTTATTATCTTTGAAAAAAGAATTAAAATGCACAGAATAATAAATGACAATATTGACAAGATAAAAACATTATGTATAAATTATAATGTGAAATCTTTATTTGCTTTCGGTTCTGTATGCACTGAAAAGTTTAATGATTTAAGTGATATTGATTTATTAATATCATTTAATTCGATGGATTACGGAGATTATGCCGATAGTTATTTTTCGGTAGCGGATAAGCTTGAAGAATTATTTAATAGACCCGTTGACTTAGTTACTGATAAATCTCTATCAAATCCTTATTTTATTGATTCTGTTAATAAAACTAAGACTTTAATTTATGGATAATGAGATAAAAAAATACCTGTTTGATATTAAAGAATCAATTGAATCAATTGAGAACTTTCTTGGAGACAAACGTAATTTCAAAATTTATATGAGCGATAAAATGCTTCGACGAGCAATTGAGAGAGAATTTGAAATTATTGGAGAAGCAATGAATAGAATTGATAAAATTGATTCTGAGATAAATATTATGAGTAAGAAACAAATTATCAGCATGAGAAATCGAGTAATTCATGGTTATGATAAAATTGATGATGAGATTATTTGGGGAACAATTGTGAGACATCTACCGATTTTAAAAAAAGAGGTAATTAATCTAATGGGGAAATAACCAACAAGTTAGAAAACAATTTACAAATGACAAGAAAACAAATTAGAGAAGAAAGACCAAGAACTGTTTTAATAATAGCACGAGAGACTTTTAAATCAAAACTTATAGAGCAAATCTCGCAAGGAAAACAACTGGAATCAGTAAATATCCAAACAGAGGGACAATTAAAAAAGAACGAAAAAGATTTTGGATTATGGAATGACTATAACGAAGAATTCTTAAAAAGTGCATTTAATAATCCCACAAACGAGTATCGTCATGATTATGAAAATACTGGATCAATGATTGGAGTTGATGATGTAATGAGAGGTGCAAACATATACCATCCCAGTCATAGACTAAAAACATTAAAGCAACAAATTGAAGCAAAAACAACTGAACTTGAAAGTATACTAATTAAAGCAGATTTAATTCCTTCAGAAATTGAAAAAACTCCTACTACTGAAACTAATAATTCAAAATCTATGAAAGTTAATTCAACAGTATTTATAATTCATGGACATGATGAAGAAATGAAAAGGAATGTTCAATTATTCTTAAATAGAGCGAACCTAAAAGATATTGTACTTCATGAACAACCTGACAAGAATCGAACTGTAATAGAAAAATTAATAGAAGAAGGTGCTACAGCAAGTTATGTAATTGCATTATTAAGTCCTGATGATGTTCAAGGTGATGGAACCTTTAGAGCCAGACAAAATGTAATTCTTGAAATAGGATTCTTTATAGGAAAACTTGGACGAAAAAAAGTTCGGATACTGAGACGTGGCAATACTATTATTCCAAGCGACTTACAAGGTATTTTGTATGACAATTATGATAAAGATGGTGCTTGGAGAATGAAACTTTCCAAAGAAATAAAATCAGTTGGTATTCCTATTAACATTGATAATCTAATAGATAATTTCTAATTTTTATTTTGACTTTGTTTAAGGCAATTTGACCGAATGAGAAAAAGTAGTTGCTAATTGAGCCCGCCCCGCCAGTAAATACTAACAGGGAGAGGCTCTCATACCACCGTATATACTGGTCTTGTATATAGCAGTTCATCAGACAAAAAAAAATTCAATCTATATTTCACTTAACACAAACCGCTAAAACTGCTGAAATTACTCTAAAAAAAATAATTTTACATTTTAATAAAAAATACAAAGTAACAGAGGATTTGGATTTTTATTTTTTTTACAAAAAATAGACGAGATATGCTTACAAAGACTAATGTCATTAAGACAATAACTAAATTTCCAGACCATTTTTCGATAGATGGACAAAAGAAATCTCAAACAACTGCTTACCTCCCTCATTTCAAAAAGATTTCTGAAATTACTCTGAAAAAAATAAAATTTTATGTATATTTGAAAAAAAATAAAACATGAAGACAATACAACTAAATATACCCGACACAGTTGACTTGAATACCAGAGAAGCTAAAATGCTCCTTGCATCACGCTTATATGAAAAAGGAAAATTATCATTAGGACAAGCGGCAGAATTAGTTGGATTGTCAAAAAGAGCTTTCATGGAAATATTGGGAGATTACGATGTTTCTATATTTAATTTCCCAACTTCCGAACTGGATAATGATATAAAAAATGCACAAGATTATAGTATCTGATACAAGCTGTTTGATTTTATTAGATAAACTTGAAAGGATTGATTTACTAAAATCTCTTTTCGGTAAAATCACAATTACTCAAACTGTTGCAGATGAGTTTGGAAAAACTATTCCATATTTTATTGATATTGAGAATCCAAAAGATAATAATTACCAAAAAATTTTAGAAACATTTTTAGATTCAGGAGAGGCAAGTGCATTAGCCCTGGCTTTGGAAAAGGATGATTGTTTATTAATAATTGATGACTTTAAAGGGAGACGTGAAGCTAAACAGTTGAAATTAAATTATACAGGAACTATAGGAATTTTAATTGTTGCTAAAGAAAAAGGTTTAATCAAATCATTGACGGAAATTCTTGACGAAATAAGAAAAACAAATTTTCGAATTAGTGAAGAATTAATAAATGAAATCAAAAGGAAAAGTGGCGAATAACCCCAGCAATCAATTAATGCAACTGACAATCAAATAATCATTATTGCATCCCTGTCTGAATAACTTATGCGATTTAACAAAAAACCTATTACTGAAAAGGTAAAATATCAAACATACTATTTTGTAAATTTACCAACCGGTAACAACTAAAACAAAACAAGAACGTGACACCGAAACAAGAAGAAAGAATAAGAAACAAAATTGCAAGAATTAGAAAGGAACTTGCAGCAGACAAAAAACATTGGGGAGGCTATCACCATGATGGAAAAGGACTTCGATACTTACCACCGGAATTTTTTATAAAACTCAAAGACTACAAAGGTGGTTTGAGATATTTAAGATGGTTTGATAGAACTTTTCCAAACGACTGTGGTCATCCAATATTTTTATTTGAATGGACTGTTATTCTGTTTATGACAGGCAAAAATCAAGAAGCAGAAAAGAAAGCTATTGAAACATTTTTCTCAAACACCTATCTTTTCGACAAATTTTTAAGAAAAGAATTTTTGCGATTTGATAAGTGGGAAGGTTCCGGTTGGGAACAATCTTCGTTGACAGAGTATTTAAATTATTCAAAAACAGATGCTGAATTTAATGACTTTGTTGTTTGGCTTGAAAGCTTCTTGACAAGCAAGAAATTTTACAAAATAGCAAACGAGTTAATAAAAATTGACAAGCAACTTAAAAACGAAGCAGTAGGACCGAAAAGAAGTAAATTAGTAAACAGACGTTATCAATTACTGGACGAAATAAAAAAATGAATTTCAACTTTCACACACATACACGATTTTGTGATGGATCTGATGAGCCGGAAGAATATGTAAAAGCCGCTTTAGAACTGGGATTTCACTTTCTTGGTTTTTCGGGTCATGCTCCTGTTCCAATGAAAAATCATTTTGCCATTCCTGAAAATGAACTTGAAAATTACTGCCGGGAAATTAGAAGTCTTCAAAAAAAATACTCCGGTAAAATCAATATTTTTCTTTCTCTCGAAATTGATTTTATCCCTGAAATTACTCAGAATTTTAAATATTTCATCGAAAAATGTAATCTTGATTATGTAATTGGTTCAGTACATTTGGTAAAAAATAAACAAAATAATGGGATGTGGTTTATTGATGGACCTAAACCGGAAACTTATGACCAAGGTCTTAAAGATGTTTTTGAAAATGATATTCGCCTGGCGGTTGGAACATATTTTCAGCAAATAAACGAAATGATAATAAATCAGAAATTTGATATTATCGGTCATTTTGATAAAATAAAAATGCATAATAAAAACCGATATTTTTCGGAAGAAGAAAAATGGTATAAAGATGAAATCACAAATACATTAAAATTAATCTCTGACAAGAAAATTATTGTCGAAATAAATACAAGGGGAATTTATAAAAAACGTTCCAATTCCTTGTTTCCCGGCAAGGAAGTTTTAAAACAAATATACAAAATGGGAATTCCGGTTACGCTGAGTTCCGATGCTCACAAGCCATCAGAGTTATCTGCCTATTTCGATGAGTCGGTTGAAATTATAAAAGATATTGGATTTAGAGAGTTGATGATTTTTACGAAAAATGGCTGGAAAACACAAAGAATTTAAGATTTTGGATTTTAGATTTATGATTTTTACAAAACCCGAAACTATTGACTTTAACTTATTATTTGAGACTCATAAAATAGTGCTCAATTCCGGCTTCCATAAATTTCTCACCTGAAATTTTAAAGCCTTCACGCAAGTACAAATTAACAGATGAAACCTGAGAATGGAGATAGATTGTTTTGTTAAGTGGAAGAATATCCTTCAAAAGTGTTTTGAGAAGTTTTGTTCCGATTCCACATTTTCGATATTTTTTTAGTAGAGCAAATCTTTCGAGTTTGATGCCCTTTTCGGTTTCACGCCATCGGGCAGTTGCTACAGGAATATCATTTTCAAAAACAAGATAATGATGAGAAACATCTTCAAATTCATCATATTCTAATTCTGGATCAACATTTTGTTCATCAACAAAAACTTCTTGTCGAATTTGAAAAGCGAGTTCAGCTAATTTTTTATCTTTTGTAGAAAACTTTTGAATTTTAATCATAATTCAAAAATACTAAAATTTGAAATGCCGAAAATGGGATAAAAATTTAAGTTTTTGTAAAAATTAATTAATTTTATCATTTGCTGCCTTTTAGCATACTTATTAGTTACGATTTATTTATTTAGGATTTTTTGTTCCGCATTCACCTACCTATTTTCTACGTTCACCTAATTATATTTTATTTAAACATTTTAATGATGTTGATTTGCATCAATAAAAAATCTATGAAAATGAAAAAAATCAGATATGGAAATGAAATTGACAAAATGCCAAATGTTGCATTTCGAATAATGACCTTAATATTTATAATTCGGAATTTTTTTAAACCAATGAGTAGCTGTATTGAAAATTTCGGAATAAAAGAAGGAAATATTGTAGTTGATTATGGTTGTGGACCGGGAATGCACATTAAAAGAGCATCTGAATTAGTTGGTGTTGAAGGATTAGTTTATGCTGTTGATATTCACGAATTGGCAATTAAATCTGTAAATAAACTAATTGCGAAAAATAGTTTAAATAATGTAAAAACACTTCAAACTAATGGGAATAAAGTTGAGATATCAGATAATACTGCCGATTTGATTTATGCACTCGATATGTTTCACATGGTGAAAGATTATAAAAGTTTTTTATTGGAATTGAACAGAATCGGAAAATGTGATTGTACTTTAATTCTCGAAGATGGACATCAACAAAGAAAAAAATCAATAGAAAAAGTTATAAAATCAGGATGTTGGAAAATTGAGAAAGAAAATAAAAAGCATTTGATTTGTAAACCAAAATAAA